>JANNXB010000137.1:0-2689 GCA_031409355.1 Betaproteobacteria bacterium
CGGACCTGCCGCGCCTGAACGGATCTCATTGTCCACGCTGCGCGCTCGCCTCGCCCGGCGGCGCCGTTTGCGGCAGATGCCTGACCCTGAATCCGCGCTACGACGCCACGATAGCCGCGCTCGCCTACGAATTTCCCGCCGATGTCCTGGTGCAGGCCCTCAAGTTCCGCGGCGAACTGGCGCTGGCGCATTTTCTGGCGGACCTCCTGTTGAACTGCATTGCACACCGGAAAGTGGATTGCGTCATTCCCGTGCCACTTGCCGCTGCGCGCCTGCGAGGGCGCGGCTACAACCAGTCGCTCGAGATCGCGCGGCACGTGGCGCGTATGACCGGAACCAGGCTCGACACGCAGCTCTGCGAGCGTGCGCGCGACACGCCTGCGCAGATGGACCTGCCGCTGGCCGAGCGCGCGAAAAACGTGCGCGGCGCCTTTCACTGCCCGCGGATCGTCGCCGGCGCGACGGTCGCCGTGCTGGACGATGTCATGACTACCGGCGCGACGCTGGACGAGGTTGCCGCAACGCTCAAGCGCGCCGGAGCGGCGCGCGTCGAGAACTGGGTCATCGCGCGGACCTTCCCGCATACTCCGGCGTACTAATGTTCGACATTGTCCTGGTTCACCCGGAGATTCCTCCTAACGCGGGCAACGTGATCCGCCTCGCCGCCAATACCGGCGCGCGTCTGCACCTGGTGGAGCCGCTCGGCTTCTCCATGGACGACAGGCAGCTCAGGCGCGCCGGGCTCGACTACCACGAGCACGCCAGCGTGCGCGTGCATGCTAACTGGCAAGCCTGCCTGAAAGTGCTAACTCGCAATCGCATCTTCGCGCTCACTACCAGCGCGACTGCCAATGTTTATGACACGTCGTTCAGAGAGAACGACGCACTTGTATTTGGCTCGGAAACGGCCGGTCTGCCGCCAGACCTTCTCAAGACGTTCGAACCACAAATGCGGCTACGACTACCGATGCGGCCAGGCAACCGCAGCCTGAACCTCTCCAACGCAGTTGCGGTGACCGTGTTCGAAGCGTGGCGGCAGCTGGGCTTTGCGGGAGTAAGGTAGGAGCGTCTATCGGGAGGAAAGGATGCGCATAGTCTTGACGTTGTTGTTAGTGCTTTCGGCCGGCCACGCACGGGCGGACTGGGAGAAGGTGGGCGAGACGGATGCTTTTGTCGCCTACATCGACCCCTCAACAATTCGCAACACTGGTCAGATGCGCAGAGTCTGGGCATTGCAGGACCTGAAGAAAAGACACCGCAATGGAGAGCTGTCGCGTCGCTTATTCAGGGAATACGATTGCTCGAATGAAAAATTCAGACTGCTCGCGGTCTCCACGCATTCCGGTGCAATGGCGACGAAGCAGACTCTGGTGTCGGTCGATACTCCCGGCGAATGGCGCCACATGCCTCCGGGCACATCTGCAGCCATGGCTTACAGCCGCGTTTGCGTCCCCTGACCGCGTCAAGTGACGCGACTACTCGCCTTTCGGATCGCGGGACAACAACAGCTCCACCGCCTGCGGCGGCGTGAGGAGACCCTGCAGCACGGCATCCACGGCCGAAGCAATCGGCATTTCCACGGCGCAGCCTTTTGCGCGTACCAGCGTCGCGTGCGCCGAGTGCACGCCCTCGGCGACATGGCCGAGCTCGGCGACGATGGCCGCGAGCGGCTTGCCGCGCGCGAGTTCCAGGCCGACGCGGCGGTTGCGCGACAGGTCGCCGGTCGCGGTCAGGATCAGGTCGCCCGCGCCGGTCAATCCCATCACGGTTTCCGCCCGCCCGCCGAGCGCGACGCCCAGGCGCGCGAGTTCGGCAAGGCCCCGCGTGATGAGCGCCGCGCGCGCGTTCTGCCCCAGGCCGAGGCCGTCGCAGATGCCGACCGCGATCGCGAGCACGTTCTTCACCGCGCCGCCGATCTCGACGCCGACCACGTCGTCGGAGTGGTACACGCGCAGCCTGCCGCCGTGAAGTTGGGCAGCGATACTGGCCGCGAACGCCGCATCGGCAGAAGCGAGCGTCAGGGCGCTGGGCAATCCTTTTGCGACTTCCAGCGCGAACGACGGGCCCGAAAGCGCGCCGCTGGGCGCCCGCATGCCCGAGGCGCCGACGATCTCGTGCGGCAGCGCGGCGCTGTCCTGCTCGAATCCCTTGCACAGCCAGACAAGCGGGACGCTGCCCTTTAGCTTGCCCAGCAGGTCGCGCAAGCCGGCCACGGGAGTCGCGGCAACGAGGAGTTCGGCGCCCGACAGCGCGTTCTCCAGCACTGATTCGACGCGCAACGCATCCGGCAATTCAATCTCGGGCAGGTAACGCATATTGCGACGTTGCGCCGCGATCGCCTGCGCTTGCGCAGGATCGCGCGCCCAGAGGGTGACGCCATGACGGGACGCCAGGACTGCGGCGAGGGCAGTGCCCCAGGCGCCGGCACCCATGACTGTGACCGTCGTCATCGCAGCGGCGACCGTGGTGATCGCCGCAATCTTCCCGCCGGGTTCAGTCGCCCCAGACCGAGGCGGCGCGCACGAATCCGCTCGCGCCGTCGTTGTGACGCACGCGCAGCCAGCCGTTGGGCGCGATCTCGACCAGATCCAGCGTCACGTTCTGCGCCGCGCTGAACACGGCCGGCGCGCCGTCTTCGGCGCGCGAACGCACCTCCGCCGAGGGCGCGGTCACCAGCACCGTGCGCTTG
>JANNXB010000138.1:0-2005 GCA_031409355.1 Betaproteobacteria bacterium
GGGCTACGCCGACAAGTCGGTCTGGAAGAAGGCCGGCGAGAACGGCTTCCTCTGCATGAGCATGCCGGAGGAATACGGCGGCTCGGGCGCCGACAAGCTCTTCAGCATGGTGCTGATGGAGGAGCAGGCGCGCATCAACAATTCCTCGGTCGGCTGGGGACTGCATTCCGAAATCGTCGCGCCCTACCTGGTCAACTACGGCAGCGACGCGCTGAAGAAGAAATACCTGCCGAAAATGGCCTCGGGCGAGATGATCGGCGCCATCGCCATGAGCGAGCCGGGCGCGGGCTCCGACCTGCAGTCCATCAAAACGACCGCCCTTCGCAAGGATGGTGGTTATGTTTTGAATGGATCAAAAACATTCATCACCAATGGATGGAACTGCGACCTGGTGATCGTGGTGGCGAAGACCGATCCGGCCAAGGGCGCCAAGGGCACCAGCTTGTTGGTGGTGGACACTTCGATGAAGGGCTTCGCCAAGGGCAAGCGGCTGAAGAAGATGGGACTGAAGGGCCAGGACACCGCGGAACTGTTCTTCGACAACGTCGAGGTGCCCGCGGAAAACCTGCTCGGGCAGGAGAACAACGGCTTTATCTACCTGATGCAGGAACTGCCGTGGGAGCGGATGCAGATCGCGATCGGCGCGGCCGCAAAGTGCGAAGCCGCCCTGCGCTGGACCATCGACTACGTCAACGAGCGCAAGGCTTTCGGCAAGCCGGTCGCCAGCTTCCAGAACACGCGCTTCAAGCTGGCCGAGATCGCCACCGAGGTCCAGGTGATGCGCGTGTTCGTCGACCGCTGCATGGAACTGCTGCTCGAGAAGAAGCTCGACACCGCCACCGCCTCGATGGCCAAGTACTGGTCCACCGACATGGAAGGCAAGGTGCTGGACGAATGCCTGCAGCTGCACGGCGGCTACGGCTTCATGTGGGAGTTCCCGATCTCGCAGGCCTACGTGGATGCGCGCGTCACGCGCATCTACGGCGGCACCAATGAAATCATGAAGGAAGTCATTTCCCGCTCGCTGGGACTTGGAGGCAAAGATGGCTGAGGCAATGGTGTTCGATGCAATCCGCACGCCGCGCGGCAGGGGCAAGTCGAGCGGATCTTTGCACGAGGTGAAGCCGATCACGCTGCTGACGGGCGTGCTCAAGGAACTGCAGAAGCGCCACGATCTCGACACCGCGCAGGTGGATGACGTGGTGATGGGCTGCGTCACGCCCGTGGGCGAGCAGGGCAGCTGCATCGCCAAGACCGCGGCGCTGGCGGCGGGCTGGGATTTCCGCGCCTCCGGCGTGCAGCTGAACCGCTTCTGCGCCTCGGGCCTGGAAGCCGTCAACATGGCGGCGCAGAAGGTGCGCTCGGGCTGGGAAGACCTGGTGGTGGCGGGCGGCGTGGAATCCATGTCGCGCGTGCCGCTCGGCACCGACCGCGGCCCCTGGGCCTGCGATCCGCAAACCGCGTTCGATACGGCGTTCATTCCGCAGGGCATCAGCGCCGACCTGATCGCGACGCTGGAGGGATTCACGCGCGAGCAGGTGGATGCCTACGCCATGCGCTCGCAGCAGCGCGCCGGCGCGGCGCGCGATGCCGGCCGTTTCAAGCGCTCGGTCGTCCCGGTGGAAGACGCGTTGGGCGACGTGATCCTCGACCACGATGAATTCATCCGCCCGCAGACCACGATGGAAGGCC
Organism: Betaproteobacteria bacterium; assembly: GCA_031409355.1. GTDB lineage: Bacteria > Pseudomonadota > Gammaproteobacteria > Burkholderiales > SG8-39 > RBG-16-66-20. Next base: position 1,693 of record JANNXB010000138.1, read on the forward strand.
TGGGCGCGCTGAAGACCTCCTTCGACAAGATGGGCGAGATGGGCTTCGACTCGGTCGCCATCCAGCGCTATCCGCAGGTGGAGCGCATCAAGCACGTGCACACGCCTGGAAACTCGTCGGGCATCGTTGACGGCGCGGCGGCGGTGCTGATCGGCACGGAAGAGAAGGGCAAGCAGCTCGGCCTCACGCCGCGGGCGCGCATCGTCGCGGTGGCGCTCTCGGGCGCCGATCCGACCATCATGCTGACCGGCCCGATGCCGGCGGCGCGCAAGGCGTTGGAGAAGGCGAAGATGAAGATCGAGCAGATCGACCT
>JANNXB010000139.1:0-6005 GCA_031409355.1 Betaproteobacteria bacterium
CGGGGATTCTGTCCGGGCGCGGTCGGCGCCCTTGCGACTGACCGTGCTTACTTCCTGTCGTCTTTCTTTTCGTCCTTCTTCGCGTCGGCCTTCTTGCTGTCCTTCTCGGCCTTGGCCGGCTCTGCTTTCTTGGCTTCGGCCTTGGGCGGCTCAGTCTTCTTGACGTCAGCCTTGGGCGGCTCGGACTTGACCGGTGCCTGGGCAGCCGCAGCAGGCGTGACTGCCGGTGCCGCCGCTTTGCGCGCCGCTGCTCCGCCGCCGATCGACACCTCGCCCGACTTCTTCCACGTGGCGACCGTCTTGTCGCCGATGCCCTTCACGCGGGCGGCGACGTCATCAAGGTCCCTGAAGGGACCGTTCTTCTTGCGCTCCTCGATGATGGCTTTGGCTTTGGCAGGCCCAACGCCCTTGATCTTGTCGAGTTCGGCTTCGTTCGCGCTATTGATATCGACGGCGGCGAACGCAAGACTCGCCCACGCCAGCAGGATGACCAGAAATCCAGTCAGTGATTTACCTATACGCATGGCATTTTCTTTCGATAGCAGCCGGTGTTGGCTGACATCAAGTAACGGCGCCATTCGGGATCGGTTGAAGCGCGCCCGCTAGCGACCGAAGCTCTTGAGCAGGCCGGAAAGCGCCTGCTCTATCGATCCCTGCTCGATGGCGCCGTTCGGTGTGAGCTTGTCGACCAGCTGCACCAGCCCCGCCAGGCCGCCTTGCTGGCCCTGGATCAACTGCATGGCTACCTGCAGCAACGGGTTCTGTTGCCCCGCCGTACCGCCGAGTTGCCCCAGCGCCCCACCGATCAAACCATCCAGCAATCCCATGAGCGTCTCCCCGGTGAATCGTGCGAAATAGGAGCGGCGATGGTAAAGCAGAACGATCCGCCCGCAAGGTGCCGTTTACAAATAGCGGCTCTCGAGGCGAGTTAAGCTCCATTGTGCCTTGTCACACCAGGGTCGGGGAGCGGGAGAATGGGAAAATCGTGAGGCGCCGTGCGCTCAGGGGCGGATAGACTGTCCTATCCGTTCATTCCAGCGCGTAACGAGCCTCAAGGGCGTCCCGCCTGTCGCGCCCGCAACTCGTCGCTCGGTTTGATATCGGCCGCCCGGCTGTAGACGGTCAACGCGACCAGCAGCACCGCGCACATGAAGCCGAACAAGCCTCGATAGGCCATCTCCGAGCGCGCGCCATCGGCCAATGGCGCGAACGCCCCCAGGATGATCCCCGACAGCGTCTGCATGCAGCCCACGCCCAGCATCACACTGGTGTTCATGGTCGCCATGCCCCGTCCGATCAGGCGGTCGGGGAAGATGCCACGACCATGCGTCATGACCATGGTGCTGGAGGGACTGAGGAAACCGATGCCGACGATCGCAGCGATGGCCAGCCAGAGCGGCGGCTGGCCCCAAATCGCCAGCGTGCCCAGGATCGTGGCGATCATCGAGGTTCCGACGACCGCAATCCACTTGCGCGTATCGAGCACGCGATCGAGCGGGGCGATCACCAGCATGCCGATCTGATAGGCAATCACGGCAACCAGCAGCACGTTTCCGGAGTCGATGCTGCTGAGGCCGTGCACCTCGCGCAGGAACGGCCCACCCCATAGTCCCTGCACGGTGAAAGTGCAGGCGTAGTTGCAGAAATTCAGCGTCATGATGCAAGGCAGCGCCGGATTGCGCAGCACCTCGCCCAGGCCGCGCAGCATCTCGGCGGGCGATTCGGCTTTCCGTTCCAGGAACGGGTGGCCAGGCGGCGCATCGCGCACGATCAGCCAGACCGCAAGGGCCGAGAACGCGGCGAAGACGACGACGATGCCGAACACGCCACGCCAGCCGATCTGCTCGGTGCCCCAGGCGAGCGGCGTGGTGGCGAGCAGGTTGCCGATCAAGCCGATCGACAGCACGATCCCCGACAGCGTCGAGAAGCGGTCGGGCGGAAACCAGCGCGAGATCACCACCATCGTGCCGATCAGCATGACGCTGAACCCCGCGCCCATCAGCGCGCGCCCGGTCAGCAGCAGCGGCCAGCTGGGCGCCAGCGTGAACAGCGTGGCGCCCGCCACCGCCAGCAGCAGCATCCCCGACACCGCGCGGCGCGGGCCGTAGCGGTCGAAGAGAAAGCCGCAGGGAATCTGCATTGCCGAAAAGCCGAAGAAGAAGGCGCCGGTCAAGGCGCCCAGCGCTTCCGGCCCGATGCGCAGGTCGCGCATCAGGTCAAGGCCAATCATGACGTTGGACGCCCTGAAGAAGTGGCTGGCGACGTAGGCGATGGCCAGGGTGGCGACGATCGCCAGGCCCTGCCGTCGAAGCGCAGGCGACATCACAAGGGACCTGCCCCCTCGTAGTGCCGGCTCAACTCAGAACTCGGGTTGTCGCATCGCGAACAGGCGAGCGCAACGGCGCTCAGGATCCCGCATTCCCCGGGAGCACCGCGTCGAAGGCGCGCGCGAGCTTGTCGACCAATTCGTCGAGCTGCGTCTCGGTAACCACGTAGGGCGGCGCAAGCAGGACGTGGTCACCGCGCTCGCCGTCGATCGTGCCTCCCATCGGGTAGCAGAGCAGGCCCGCCTCCATCGCAGCCGCCTTGACGCGGGCATGGATCTTCCGGGAGGGATCGAATGGGCGCTTGGTCGCCCGGTCCTCGACCAGCTCGATGCCCCAGAAGAGCCCGCGGCCACGGATGTCGCCGACGTGCGGGTGGCCGCCGAAGCGCTTGCGCAACCGCGCCTCCAACCCCGGGCCCAGCTCTCGCACGCGGCCGACGAGCCCGCGCTCGCGCAACGCTCTCTGCACCGCCAGCGCCCCGGCACAGGCGACCGCGTGGCCGATGTAGGTATGGCCGTGCTGGAAGGATCCCGAGCCGCGACTGATCGCATCGTGGACACGGTCCCGGACCAGGGTGGCGCCGATCGGCTGATAGCCCGCGCCCAGCCCCTTCGCGATGCACACAATGTCGGGCACGATGCCTTCCTGCTCGCAGGCGTAGAGCGAGCCGGTGCGGCCCATGCCGCACATGACCTCGTCCAGGATGAGCAGGATGCCGTAGCGGTCGCAGACTTCGCGCACCAGGCGGAAGTACCCTGGCACCGCCGCAACGGCGCCGAGGGTGGCGCCGACCACCGGTTCGGCCACGAACGCGATCACCGAGTCCGGCCCGAGGCGCTCGATCTCGGCCTCCAGCTCGCGCGCGAGCCGCTGGGCGTAACCCTCCTGCGTCTCCTCCGGCCGGAGGCCGCGGTACGCATAGCAGGGCGAGACGTGGCTCACATCCATCAGCAGCGGCTGGAACTGCCGCCGGCGCGCGAGATTGCCACCGACGGCGAGCGCGCCCAGGGTGTTGCCGTGATAACTCTGCAGGCGCGAGATGATGCGCTTTCGTTGCGGCTCGCCAATCTCGAGGAAGTACTGGCGCGCGAGCTTGAGCGCGGCCTCCATCGCCTCCGAACCGCCGGAGACGAAGAAAACCCGCTCGAAACCGGCCGGCGCATGGCGCACCAGCTCGTCGGCCAGTGCCTCCGCCGGCTCGCTGCTGAAAAACGCAGTGTGCGAGTAGGGCACGCGGTCGAGCTGGGCCTTGATCGCATCGATCACCGAGCGATCGGTGTGCCCGAGGCAGGACACCGCCGCGCCACCGCAGCCGTCCAGATAGCGCTTGCCGTCCGCGTCGATCAGGTAGCAACCGTCGCCCGCGACGACGAGCGGATAGTTCGCGCGCGAGTTGCGGTGAAGGACGTGGGTCATGGTCGGGCCTCGGAACGGAACACGGGAAACGATCGATGAGGTTGCTCGAATCCCGCGCCCGACGAGCCCTCCGGGCGCGGCGTCACTGCTGCGGGATGCCCGCCTCGCGAACGAGCTTGACCCACTTGTCGATCTGGGCGCGCAGGAACTCGTCGAGCCCCTGCGGCGTCATCGGGCTCGCCTCGTAGCCGTCGCGCGCGTAGAGTTCACGCAGCTCCGCGCTCGCCACCAGCCGGTTGACTTCGACGTTCAGGCGCCGGATCACATCGGCCGGGGTTTTCGCCGGCGCGAACAAACCGAACCATGAGGTCGCCTCGAATTCCTTGACACCCATCTCGTGGAAGGTCGGCACGTCCGGCAGCGCGCCGGAGCGCGTCAATGCCGTGACCCCGATCGCGCGAGTGCGCCCGGCAGCGATCTGCGAGCGCGCAGGGCCGACGTTGTCGAACATCAGGTTCACCTGCCCGCCCAGCAGATCAGTGAGTGCCGGCGCGGCCCCCTTGTAGGGAACGTGGACGAGCGCGATGCCGGCCTGGCGGTTGAGCATCTCCAACGTGAGGTGTCCCATGCTGCCGGGGCCCGGTGTTGCGACGGTGAGTCCGCCCGCCCTGCTGCGCGCGAGCGCCAGCATCTCGCTGACCGACGTCGCCGGTACGGACGGGTGCGCCACCATGACCACGGGCGCAAAAGCCAAGAACGCCACTCCACGAAAATCGCGCAAGGTGTCGTAGGGGAGCTTGGCGACCAGGGCTGGGTTGATGCCCATGGGCGTGGAGACCACCAGCACCGTGTGTCCATCCGGATCCGCACGAGACACGGCCTCCGTTCCGATTATGGAACCGGCGCCCGCCCGGTTTTCGACGATCACTTGTTGACCGAGCGTTTCGCCCAGTCTGCGGCCGACCGCCCGTCCGAGCACGTCGGCGGCACCGCCAGGGGGATAGGGCACCACCACCCGAACCGGGCGCGTGGGCCAGTTCTGGGCATCGGCCGGTGACGCAGACATGCCCAGCACCAACCCTGCGAGGACCCACGGCATGCAGCGCATGACTTGCCTCCCTGTAGCGATGACAATTCTGAAATACTAACGCAGCGCTGGATGCTGATCCAGCAATGCGCGAGTTTCATTCCAGGAGGATGCCGATGACCGTCGCGACACAGAAGAAAAGCCTGATCTGGACCGAGATCGACTACGAGCAGGAGGGCAAGCAGGTCGGCTACCTGCACCTGCCGCACTCGGTCACGCGCTCGGCCTACGGCACGATCGCGATCCCGATCGCGGTGATCCGCAACGGCGAGGGCCCGACGGTCTTCCTGATGGCCGGCAACCACGGCGACGAGTACGAGGGCCAGATCGTGCTCGCCAAGCTGATCAGGTCGCTCGAGCCCGGGCAGATCAAGGGCCGTGTCATCGTGATGCCAGCGGCCAACCTGCCAGCGGCGATGGATGGCGCGCGCGTCTCGCCGATCGACGGCGGCAATCTAAACCGCGCCTTTCCCGGCGACTCCGAGGGCACCCCGACCTTCGCCATCGCGCATTACATCAACACCACGCTCTACCCGATGGCCGACTACCATCACGACCTGCACTCGGGCGGCTCGTCGCTGGACTACATGCCGTTCTGCTCGGCGCGGCTGGGGCCCGACGAGGAGCTTAACCGCAGGGCGCTCGCGGCACTGCACGCGTTCGGGGCGCCGCTCAGCTTCGTCTGGGCCTATTCGCCCGACAATCGCCTCGCCGCCGCCTCGGCGATTGCCAACGGCGTCGTCGCGCTGGGTGGCGAATTCGGCGGCTGCGGGCGCGTGTCGATCAGCGGCGTGAAGCTCGTCGAGCGTGGCGTGCGCAACCTGCTCGCCCATGCCGGCGTACTCAAGGACTGGAAGATCCAGCATGACGGCCCGACGCGACTGGTCGAGCTCAAGGGCAAGGACTACTACGTCTACGCGCCGGAGCCCGGCCTGTTCGAGCCGTTCTGCGAGCTCGGCGAAACGGTGAAAAAGGGCCAGCCCTGCGGCCAGGTCGTATTCCCCGACAATCCCGCGCGCGATCCTGTCCTCTGCCATTTCAAGCGCGACGCACTGCTAGTGTGCAAACGCCACCCCGGCCGGGTCATCCGCGGCGACTGCGTCGCCCATCTCGCGACCGATCGCTGACCCGGGCCTTGGCTTGCCGTCTCGCGGCAGACCAGGCTCGCGCCGTTACTCGACCAGCTTGCGCGCCAGCAGCGTGCCGATACCGATGGCGTCAGTCTGCTTCATGCC
>JANNXB010000140.1:0-8192 GCA_031409355.1 Betaproteobacteria bacterium
GGTGGGCAAGGGTCAGGCCTTTTTCTTCTTCCGGCGCTCGGCGTTCATTTCGGCGCGCACTTCCTTCGTGATGCGCATGATTTCGGCCATGCCTTCCTCTTCGGGGACGTTGGCATAGGCCGCCGCAATCTGGGCCGAGAGCTGGTCGAAGCGGTCCTGCATCTGGCGGATGCGCTCGAAGAGCTGGGCGTCGATCAGGGCCGCGACGGGCTTGCCGTCCTTGGTGATGACGACGCTGTCCCTGCGGAGCTGGACCTGGTTGAGGATTTCGCCGAGGTTCTGGCGCAGGGCGACGGCGGTGGTTTCGGTGATCATGAGGCGGCTCCTTGCTGGGGCATAGTGACCATGCTGATCATTATGATCGTACTGATCTACCTGTCAATCTTCAGGCCGCCAGTCGAGTATTCAGTTCTGTAATCAAGAGCTTGAGTTGATCGCCGAAGAGGGCGTGGGCTTTGCCCAAGCTGCCGTGCTGGCCGAACCAGCCGGTTTCGAAGTCGGCGGGTTCGATGGCGAGGCTGTTGGCGGCGAGCGGCGAGCGGCGGGCGCGCGAGCGCATCCTTGAGCTGCCGCAAGTCCTTCAGTGAGAGCCGCAGCGGCCGCGTGCCGGCATAGAGAAGCTGGAGCGCGGTGAGTTCGTCCGTCAGGGGCAGTCCGGCGGCGTACTTGGCGGACTGCGCCTCGACGCCGGTAAGAGTTCCGTCTGGCTTGGCCTCGATCGCGCCCACCGCCTTCCTGTCCACGTAGAGAAGATAGTCGGCGAATCCGAAGCCGGACTTCATCACGAATTCGCGCACGGCGATACCACGGCCGGCGCTCAAGTCGAGTTCGTCCCGACTCTGGACAAGCCAGCCAGCGGCGACCAGATCGGCATCGATTTCGCGGCGGGCTTTCTGTTCCGGAGTTTCTGGCATCGATCAGGCGGTTTGCATCGCGGCGCGCCGCCCGCGCTCGACGTCAATGCCGATCAGAAGGATCAAGCCGACGACGAAGTACACGCCGACGGAGAGGATGCCAAGCCGGTGGTTGCCTTCGAAGATCCAGGTGACGGCGCCGTAGGTGAGGGGGCCGAAGATGGAGGCGGCTTTTACGGCGAGGCCCCAGAGGCCGAAGAATTCGGCGGTGCGATCGGGCGGCGAGAGGTAGCCGACGATGGCGCGGCCGGCGGCTTGGGCGGCGCCCATGCACAGGCCGGCGAGGTTGGCGGCGACCCAGAAGAGCGTCACGCCTTCGGCCAGGTAGGCCAGCACGATCATGATGATCCAGCCGATCAGCACCAGGGTCATGGCCTTGATGTGGCCGATGGCGTCCTGCAGGTAGCCAAAGGAAAAGGCGCCGATTGCGGCGGTGACGTTGACCACCAGGATGAGGATGATGGTGTCCACGAAAGTGAACTTCATCGCTTCGGTGGCGTAGATCGCGGCGAGCGCGATCACCGCCTGGATTCCGGCCTGGTAGAACAGGATGCAGGTGAGGAAGCGCCACAAGTCGCGGTAGTTGCGCGCCTGGCGCAGGGTCTGGCGCACGCGCTTCCACGGATGCTCGAGCTCGCGATGCGGCCGCGCACGCTCTTTGAGGAACAGGAAGGTCGGTGTCGCCGCGAGCGCGAAGATCGCCGCGGTGATCAGCATGACCACCGGCACGTACTGTGGTCCTTCCTGTCCCCGAGGCGTGGCCCACACCAGGATGTAGGCCAGGGCGACGCCGAGCGAGACCAGGCCTCCGAGGTAGCCAAACGCCCAGCCCCAGCCTGAAACGCGCCCCATCGCCTTCGAGTCGGCCAATTCAGTCAGGAACGCCGCGATCAGGTTCTCGCCCGTGGCGAAGAAAAAATTCGACAGGATGACGAGCGCGATGGCGAGCGCCACGGTGCCCGGGCCGGTGAAGTAGAGCAGGGCGGTGAACACCACGCAGCCCACGGTGGCATAGAGCAGCAGCCGCTTCTTCGCCGCGTGCGCATCAGCCCAGGCCCCGACCAGCGGCGCCGTCAGCAGGACAGCGAGATACGACGCCGAAAGCGCCGCAGTCCAGGCGAAAGTCGCCCAGGGGGCCTTGCCGGCCACGCCGGAGACGAAGAAGGCGCTGAAAACCGCGGTGATGACCACGGTGGTGTAGCCGGAGTTGGCGAAGTCGTACATGCTCCAGGCCCAGACCTCGCGCAGCTTGACGTCCTGTGCCAGCGAGCGTGAAGAAGTTCTTGTCATGCAGCGATAGTATGCCTGCTAGGGCATAATCGCTGCGATATGGCCGCCGCGGAACCCAAAGTCGCAGATCGCCGCCTCTCGATCGCCGAGCTGCTGGACTGGCTGGTCGAGGACAAGATGCTGTCCGCTGAGGACGCGGACAAGGTGAAGAAGGAACGGCGCTACTACCGCGGCTCGCAGCATCCCCTGACCGTGATCTCGGAGCAGAAGTTGAAGAGCACCACCGCGCCGTTCAAGCCGCTGGGGCTTGAGAAGCTCACGGAGTGGCTGGCCAAGCGGGTCGGCCTGGAATACCGTCACATCGATCCGCTAAAGATCGATTTCTCCGCGGTCACCGAGGTGATGTCCTCGTCCTACGCGGCGCGCTTCAAGATCCTGCCCATCGGCGTCAACAGCAAGGAAGCGGTGATCGCGGTAAGCGAGCCCTTCGAGCGCGAGTGGGAGAAGGAAATCGAGCGCATGACCAAGCGCGAGCTGTGCCGCGTCCTCGCCAACCCGCAGGACATCGAGAAATACCAGGTCGAGTTCTACAACCTGGCCAAGTCGATGAAGGGCGCGGCCAAGGGCATGGCGGGCGTTTCCGGACTGCAGAATTTCGAGCAGCTGGTGGAGATGGGCTCGAACAAGACCTTCGACGCCAACGACGCGCACATCGTCAAGCTGGTGGACTGGATCTGGAGCTACGCCTTCGAGCAGCGCGCGAGCGACATCCACATCGAGCCGCGGCGCGAATTCGGCGTGGTGCGCTTCCGCATCGACGGCGTGCTGCACCAGGTCTACCAGATCCCGGCGACGGTGCTGGCGGCGATGACCAGCCGCATCAAGATCCTGTCGCGCATGGACGTGGTGGAAAAGCGCCGGCCGCAGGACGGCCGCATCAAGACGCGCACGCTGGACGGCGAGGAGGTCGAATTGCGCCTCTCCACGCTGCCCACCGCCTTCGGCGAAAAGCTCGTGATGCGGATCTTCGATCCGGAAGTGCTGGTGCGCGACTTCAAGGAGCTCGGCTTCTCGGAAGAGGACAACCAGCGCTGGAAGGAGATGACCGAGCGGCCCAACGGCATCGTGCTGGTCACCGGCCCGACCGGCTCGGGCAAGACGACGACGCTCTACTCGACGCTCAAGGCGCTCTCGACGCCGGAGGTCAACGTCTGCACCATCGAGGACCCGATCGAGATGGTCGAGGGCTCCTTCAACCAGATGCAGGTGACGAACGCGATCGACCTCGGCTTCGCCGAAGGCCTGCGCGCGCTCATGCGGCAGGACCCGGACATCATCATGGTGGGCGAGATCCGCGACCTGGAGACCGCCGAGATGGCGGTGCAGGCGGCGCTCACGGGCCACCTGGTGCTCTCCACGCTGCATACGAATGACGCGCCCAGCGCGGTGACGCGCCTGCTGGAACTCGGCATCAAGCCCTACCTTCTCGTTGCGACCCTCAACGGCGTGATGGCGCAGCGCCTGGTGCGCATCCTCTGCCCGCACTGCAAGCAGAAGGTCGAGCTGCACCGCGTGGAAGACGTGCACGCCTGGGAAGGGCTGGTGTCGCCGTGGAAGGCGAACCGGCCGGCCTCGGTCTACAAGCCGGTGGGCTGCCTCGAATGCCGCATGACCGGCTTCCAGGGCCGCGTCGGCGTCTACGAGACGCTGGTGTGCACGCGCGCGATCAAGGAGATCATCGCGGCGGGCGGCGACCTCGGCAAGATCCGCGACCAGGCGTTCCGCGACGGCATGAAGCCGCTGCGCATCAGCGGCGCGATGAAGGTGGCCGCTGGTTTCACGACCATGGAAGAAGTCCTGAAGAACGCACCGCCGGCGCTGGAATCGGCGGCCGGCTAGCCCGTGGCCTGGTCGCAGCTGGTCGAGGCGCTGCTCCTGGTCGTCGGCGGGCTGGTGCTGTTCGGGGTCTGGTCCAGCGCAAGGCGGCGCGACCGCAGGGTCACGGCGGCATTGCGCCAGTCCGAGGAGCGCTTCCGCCAGCTTACGTCGCTCTCGGCGGACTGGTTCTGGGAAACCGACGCCCAGCACCGCATCAGCTGGCTTTCGGGCGGCTCGGCGGTGGCGACGCTGTTCGGCGGCGAGATGGCGCACGGCAAGCGGCTCTGGGAAATATCCGGCATCGAGGTCGAGCCGCGCGCCCTGGTGGAACACTTCGAGCGCCTGCACCGGCAGGACGCGCAGCTGCCGTTCTTCGATTTCGTGATTTCGCGCGGCGGCGAGCAGAGCGCGCACGTCGTCATCGGCAAGCCGCACTACGATGCCGCCGGCAGGTTCCTCGGCTACCGCGGCGTCGGCCAGGACATCACCGGGAAGCGGCGCGCCGAGCGCGCGCTCGCCGAGGCCAAGGAGCGACTGCAGCTCGCGCTGGAGGGTTCTAGCGCCAGCCTGTGGGACACCGACCTGCGCAACGGGGAGGTATACCTGAGCGAAGGCTGGGCCGAAATCCTCGGCCAGCCGCGCAGCAATACGCGCACCACCGTCGAAGCGCTGATGCGCATGGTGCATCCCGAGGACCTGGAGCGCGTGAAGCGCGAATCGATGCTGGCGGTGAAGGGCGTGACCGAAGGCTACGCGGGGGAGCACCGCGTGCAGCTCGCCTCCGGCGCCTGGAAATGGGTGCTCTCGCGCGGCAAGGTGGTGGAGCGCGACGCCGCCACCGGGCGCGCGCTGCGCATGACCGGCACCAACCTCGACATCACCGAGCGCAAGCACGCCGAGCACGCCAGCCGCGACGCCGAGGCGCGCTACCGCGCGCTGATCGAGCTCGCGCCCGACGGCGTCACGGTGTTCTCGAACGGCATCATCGAATACGCCAACCCGGCGGCGGCGCGCATCGTCAAAGCCGGATCGCCGAAGCAGCTCATGGGATTGCGAATCGAGGACTTCGTGCATCCGGAGCACCGCGCGCGCCTGGCCGAGCGCCTCGCCTACCTCTCGGCGGGCCCCGGCGTGACCGGGTACGAGGAACGCAGACTGCTCTGCGTCGACGGCAGCGAGGTGGTGGTGGAAACCGCGAGCGTCTCCTTCCTCGAGCGCGGCCGGCTGGTGGTGCAATCGGTGCTGCGCGACATCACCGAGCAGCGCATCGCGCGCGACCTGCTGGCCGAGCGCGAGAAGCGCTTTCGCGACGTGCTCGAAGCCTCGGGCGAATACGTCTGGGAGACCGACGCCGCCTGGCGCTATACCTTCCTCTCCGTGCGCGTCGAGACTGTTCTGGGCTACCTGCGCCATGAATTGATCGGGCGCACGCCGCGCGAGTTCATGCCGCTGGGCGAATCCCAGGCGATGGAAGAATGGTTCGCGGCACGCGGAGCAGACGGAAAGGGATTTCGCGAACTCGTGCACCGCTCCCTCACCAAGTCGGGGCGCGTGGTGTGGCAGTCGGTCACCGGCGTGCCCATATTCGACGCCGCGGGCGCGCTAAAGGGCTATCGCGGCACCGGCGCCGACATCACCGCGCGCACCCAGGCCGAGGACCGCATCCGCTTCCTCGCGACGCGCGACGCGATCACCGGGCTCCCCAACCGGGTGCTGCTCGCGGACCGCGCCAGCCAGGCGATCCTGGCCGCGGCCCGCGCCAGAGGCTCCCTTGCCTTGCTGGTGCTCGACCTGGATGGCTTCAAGCTGGTAAACGATTCGCTCGGCCACGAGGCCGGCGACGCGCTGCTGCGCGCGGTGGCCGAGCGCCTCGGCGGCACGCTGCAGCCCGACGACACCCTGGCGCGCATCGGCGGCGACGAGTTCGTGCTGCTGTGGACCAGCCTGAAAAGCTCGCAGGATGCGGCCACGCTGGCGCAGCGCGTGCTCGGGATCCTCGCGCGGCCCTTCACGGTGGAGGGCCGCACGCTGAAGGTGACCGCCTCCATCGGCATCAGCGTGTACCCGGGCGACGGGCGCGATTTCGGCGACCTGCTGCAGAACGCGGGCACGGCGGCCAACCACGCCAAGGAAACCGGCCGCGACAGCTTCCTGTTTTTCTCGCCCGAGCTGAACACGCGCGCGGTGGCGCGCCTCGGCATGGAGAACGACCTGCGCAGCGCGCTAGCGCGCGGCGAGCTGCTGCTGCACTGGCAGCCTGTCGTCTCCAGCCGGCAGGTGCCGGGCGGGCAGCTGGTCGGGGCCGAGATCCTGGTGCGCTGGCAGCACCCGCGCGAAGGCATGCTGATGCCCGACCGCTTCATTTCCGTGGCGGAGGAAAGCGGTTTGATCCTGCCGCTGGGCCAGTGGACGCTGGAACGCGCGCTGGGGCAGATCGGCGCGTGGCGCCGTGAAACGGTCGGCGCTGCCTCGCGCATGCGCGGCGAGGAATTGTGGTTCGCGCTGAACGTGTCCGCGCACGAACTCGCGCAAGGCGACGTCTATGTGGCGCAGGTCGCGCATGCGCTGGAAGTCAACCAGGTGCCGGGCGGCTGCCTGGAACTGGAGATCACCGAACGGGTGCTGATGTCGCACCTCGTGGGCAACGTCGAGACGCTGCGCAAGCTGGGCGCGCTCGGCGTGCGCATCGCGATCGACGATTTCGGCACCGGCTATTCGAGCCTCGCCTACCTGCGCCAGCTGCCCATCGACAAGCTCAAGATCGACCGCTCCTTCCTGCGCGAGCTGGACGCGCACCCGACCGACCCCGCGCACCACGTTGACGCGACCATCGTGCAGACCATTACCGCGATGGCGAAGGCGCTCGGCCTGCGCGTCGCCGCCGAGGGCGTGGAAAGCGAGGCGCAGGTCGCGCGCCTGCGCGCGCTCGGCTGCGACGAATGGCAGGGCCACCATTTCAGCGCCTCGCTGGATGCCGCGGAATTCGAACGGCTCATTTCGAAAAAAATCGCACTGACAGGATAGCAATGCAACAGTTCAAGTACGTCGTTCCAATCGAGGAAACGCACTGGAAATTCCCCGCCAGCGGCGAAGTCGCCTTCACCTGGGACTACGACACGCGCTCGGAGGACCTGCTGAAGCTCTATTCCAAGGGCAAGAAGGAGCAGTGGGACGCCGACACGCGCATCGACTGGAGCCTGCCGGTGGACCCGGAAGACCCGATGCAGATGGCGGACGAGGTGGTGCCGCTCTACGGCACCGAGCTGTGGAAGAAGCTCTCGGACAAGCAACGAACCGAGCTGCGCTACCACAGCCAGGTGTTCAACCTGTCGCAGTTCCTGCACGGCGAGCAGGGCGCGCTGGTGTGCGCGGCGCGCATCGTCAAGGACGTGCCGCGCATCGAATCGAAGTTCTACGCCGCGACGCAGGTGATGGACGAGGCGCGCCACGTTGAGGCCTACCGGCGGCTGCTGTCGGAGAAATTCAAGTTCATCTACCCGATCTCCAAGCCGCTAAAGACGTTGTTGGAACAAGCGCTGAACGACCCGCGCTGGGACTTCACCTACCTCGGCATGCAGGTGCTGATCGAGGGGCTGGCGCTGGTCGCGTTCCAGCGCATCCGCGACTATTCGAAGAATCCGCTGTGCCAGGCTGTGAACGCCTACGTCATGCAGGACGAGGCGCGCCACGTCGCCTTCGGCCGCCTCGCGCTGCGCGACTACTACCCGGAGCTCACCGACGCCGAGCGGCGCGAGCGCGAGGAGTTCGTCATCGAGGGCTGCTTCCACCTGCGGGACCGCTTCAACTCGCCGGAGATGTGGGAGCAATTGGGTTTCGATGTCAAGGAAACAATAAAAGTCGTGGACAACGCAGAAGGGCAGATCCGTTTCCGCAAGCGGCTCTTCAGCCGCATCGTGCCCACGGTGCGCGACATCGGCCTGTGGAGCGAAAAGGTGCAGAAAGCCTTCGCCGAGCTGGGCGGCATGCAGTACGCCAATACGAACGCGCAGGACATGCTGGATAACGATGCCAAGGTCGCCGAGGAGTTCGACCGGAAAATGCGCGACGGCTTCTCCGTCACGCCCAAATGATCGATACCACGCCGCACATCATCACTTCGCTGCTGGCGATGGGGATGGCGCTCGCCTTCATCATCGCCGACCGCAGTTC
>JANNXB010000141.1:0-16704 GCA_031409355.1 Betaproteobacteria bacterium
CGATGGCCGGGATCACCTGCCTGATGCGCTCGATGGTGGGCGACATCGCGTCTACCGGTTCGGGCGAGAAAATCACGCTCGCGCTGCTGGGCGAACATGCGTCGATCGCGAAGGCGGAAGGCTTCCCGCCCTCCGAGGGCGCGCTGCAGAACTACCGCGGCATGCTCACGAAAAAGGGCTCGGTGTTCGCCGCTTCGATGCTGCGCGACATCGAGTCCGGCGGGCAGGCCGAAGGCGACCACATCCTGGGCGCGCTGCTGGCGCTAGCGCGCAAGCATGGGCTCGCAACCCCGGTACTGGAGATTGCCGCGACCCACCTGGAAGCCTACGCTGCGCGCAGGAAGCGCGAGGCCGCTAGCTGAGCGAAGCCAGGTCCCAGCGCGGGCGGACACTGAACGCATGGTCCAAGCCGGCATGGTCCAAGCCGGCATGGTCCAAGCCGGCATGGTCCGGCGCAGGTCCGGTTTTTCCTGCTTGCATCCGCAGCGCCGCGGCGAAGGCGATCATGGCGCCGTTGTCGGTGCACAGTTCCGGCTCGGGATAGAACACGTCGAAACCGGCTTGGGCGCCCTTGGCATCGAGTGCCGCGCGCAGCTGCTTGTTGGCGCCGACCCCGCCGGCAACCACGAGCTGCGTTAGGCCGGTTTTCTGCATCGCCAGCGCGCACTTGGCGACCAGGACTTCCACCACCGCGTCGACGAACGCGCGTGCCAGATCCGGATGGGAGACCTTTTTTCCGGTTTTGTTTTCCTTCTTCAGCAAGGTAAGGACGGAGGTCTTCAAGCCCGAGAAACTGAATTCCAGGTCGCCGCTGCTGATCATCGGGCGCGGCAGGCGATAGTGTCTAGGATTGCCCGACTCCGCGAGTTTCGATAGCGCCGGGCCGCCCGGATAGCCCAGGCCGAGCAGCTGCGCCGTCTTGTCGAAGGCTTCGCCCGCGGCGTCGTCCTGCGTTTCGCCCAGCAGTTCGTAGCTTCCCACCTGCTGCACGCGCATTAGCTGCGTATGGCCGCCAGACACCAGCAGCGCGACGAACGGGAACTGCGGTGCGCGTGCCGAAAGCAACGGCGACAGCAGGTGGCCTTCCAGGTGGTGGATGCCGATCGCCGGGACCGCCAGGGCCTGCGCGAGGCTGCGCGCGAACGCGGCGCCGGCGAGCAGCGCGCCGGCCAGCCCCGGGCCCTCCGTGTAAGCGATGGCGCCGACCTCTCCGATCTTGCGCCCGGCGCGCTCGAGGACCTGCCGGCTCAGCGGGATCAGCCGCCGGATATGGTCCCTGGAGGCGAGTTCGGGGACCACGCCGCCGTAGGCCTCATGCATCGCGATCTGGGAATGCACTGCATGGGCCAAAAGCTTGCCTGCCCGGGCGTCGTAAAGGGCTAGGCCGGTCTCGTCGCAGGAAGTCTCGATGCCCAGGATCAGCATGGGCGCGTCCAGGTTCGGCATATGCCGATTGTGCCTTGGAACTCCATGATTCTGA
This sequence comes from Betaproteobacteria bacterium, assembly GCA_031409355.1. Lineage (GTDB taxonomy): Bacteria > Pseudomonadota > Gammaproteobacteria > Burkholderiales > SG8-39 > RBG-16-66-20. The sequence goes on from JANNXB010000141.1 coordinate 1,481, forward strand.
TAGAATCTCGGCCTTTCCGAAATCGCCCAGAAACAGGAACCGCATGCCGACCGTACGCATCAAGGAAAACGAGCCCTTCGAAGTGGCGATGCGCCGCTTCAAGCGGACCGTAGAGAAGACCGGCCTCCTCACAGAACTTCGCGCACGTGAGTTTTACGAGAAGCCGACCACGGAAAGAAAGCGCAAGCTGGCCGCCGCCGTGAAGCGCCACCACAAGCGCCTGCGCAGCCAGCTGCTGCCGAAGAAGATGTACTAGGAATTTTTACAGAACATCCTGGACGCCTCGGCCTGAAGCCGGGGCGTTTTGGTTTATGGAACTGAAAAACAAGATCACTGAAGACATGAAGGCGGCGATGCGAGCCAAGGACACGGCCCGGCTCGGGACCGTGCGCCTGCTGCTGTCCGCGATGAAGCAGAAGGAAGTCGATGAGCGCGTTGTCCTCAGCGACGCGGACGTGCTCGCCATCATCGACAAGATGGTGAAGCAGCGGCGCGAATCCATCGTCCAGTTCGAGAAGGCCGCCCGCAACGACCTGGCCGAAGTGGAGAAGGCCGAGATCGCGGTGCTCACGGCCTATCTGCCACAGCAGCTCAGCGAAGCCGAGGTGGCGAAGGAAATCGATGCCGCGATCGCGGAGACCGGGGCCAGCGGCGCCAAAGAAATGGGCAAAGTCATGGGCTTGCTGAAATCCCGCCTGGCCGGCAAGACCGACATGGGCAAAGTCTCGGGACTTGTAAAAGCCAAACTATCCGGCTGACGTTCTAGAATTCGGGTTCCGTCCGTGATCCCCGAATCATTCAAGCAGGACCTGCTGAACCGCGTCGACATCGTCGAGGTGGTGTCGCGCTACGTGCGGCTGAAAAAGGGCGGGGCGAACTACTCGGGGCTGTGCCCCTTCCACAACGAGAAGTCGCCCTCGTTCTCCGTGAGCCCGGCGAAGCAGTTCTACCACTGCTTCGGCTGCGGCGCGCACGGCAACGCGATCGGCTTCCTCATGGCCTACGGCGGTCTTGGCTACGTCGACGCGGTCAAGGACCTTGCCTCGGGCGCGGGCATGCAGGTACCGGAAGCGCAGCCGCGCTCGCCCGAGGACGCGGAGCGCGAGACGGTGCGCAAGCAGCAGGAAACCAGCCTCACCGAGGTGCTGGAGAAGGCGATGGATTTCTATCGCACCGTGCTGAAGAATTCCCCGCGCGCCGTCGAGTACCTGAAGGGACGCGGCCTCACCGGCGAGATTGCCGCGCGCTTTCGCATCGGCTGCGCGCCGGATGACTGGCAGGGCTTGAAGCAGGCATTCCCGGACTATGAGCATCCGTCGCTGGTCGAGGCGGGGCTGGTGATCGCCAACGAGGGCAAGCGCTACGACCGCTTCCGCGACCGGATCATGTTCCCGATCCTGAGTGCGCGCGGCGCGGTGATCGGCTTCGGCGGCCGCGTGATAGAGGCCGAGGGCGAGCCGCCACCGGGGGAAGTGAAGGGGTCCCCCGGCCCTAAATATCTGAACTCCCCGGAAACCCCGTTGTTCGAGAAAGGGCGCGAGGTCTACGGCCTGGTGCAGGCGCGCGACGCGATGCGGGCGGCTGGTCACGTGCTGGTGGTCGAGGGCTACATGGATGTGGTGGCGCTGGCCCAGTTCGGCGTCGGCTATGCCGTGGCGACGCTTGGCACGGCAACCACGCCCGTTCATGTGTCGAAGCTGCTGCGCCTCACCGACGAGCTGGTGTTTTCCTACGACGGCGACAGCGCGGGGCGCAAGGCGGCCTGGCGTGCGCTCGAAACCAGCCTGCCGCTTGCGACCGATGGCAAGCCGATCCGCTTTCTGTTCCTGCCGCCCGAGCACGATCCGGACAGCTATATCCGCGAGCACGGCAAGGAGGCCTTCGAGCAGCTGGTACGCGAAGCGCCCACGCTGTCGGAGTTCCTGATCGCCGAGCTGCGCGCGCAGCACGACCTGAATACGCCGGAAGGCCGTGCCGGATTCCTGATTTCGTCCAAGAGCTTTCTGGAGAAGCTTACGGCGCCGGCTTTGCGGGTCCAGCTGCTCCGGGAGTTTGCATCGCTGGCGCAGGTTTCGACGGATGACGTCAAGGATCTCCTGCAGCCAAGCGGCGCGCCCCAGTACCGGAGGCCGAGTCCCGGAAGGCCGGCATCCACTGCCGTGGTGCCCTTGGAGCGCAAGCTGCTTCGGTACGTCCTGGTCGCGCCCGCGCTGGTGGGCGAGTTGAAGCTTGATCTGCTGGATGAGCATCTGCCTGAAACCGGGTTCCTGAACTTCATCGCGGGTCAACAAATTGCGGGCGACGCTTCTTTCGCATTTCTTTCGGAGTTCGCGAATGGGACCGATTTCGAAAACCTGATTTCCCAGGCGCAGATGGATTCCGAAACGTTCAAGCTTTCGCCTGAAGTGGTATCCGTGGAGTTCGGCAATGCCTACAGGAGCCTCCAGATCGCCCGTCTTGACCGGGAAATCGACGCGCTCAAGGCCAAGGTCAACAGTGATCCCCGGCTTGTCCCGGAACTCAGCGCCTTGATATTGGAACAGAGCCAATTGAAGTCACAGCGGATGACCCCATCTGGCTTGTGATTTGGCACGGTTTTTTCCCAAGTTCCCCTGCGAATAAACGCTGCAGGCAGGCTGTTTCCTAAGGTAGAATCGCGCCCTTTTTCCGCTCCGGCAATTGCGGGGCGTTCACGAGGCAAGAATGGCCAAAATCAAGCGCAAACCGAAGCCCGCTCGTGCCCCCAAGGCCAGCAAAAAAGCCTCTAAAAACAAGGCTATAAAGAAAAAAGCAACACCCAAGGCGCGCCCTGCGCCGAAAAAAGCCAAGCTCGCCAAGAAGGTCCTCAAGAAAGTCGTCGCGAAGAAAATCGTAGCGCCCGCCAAGGTTCCGGCCGGCAAAGCCGCGGCGAAACCCGTCAAAGCCGTTGCGGGCAAAGCCGGCGCCAAGCCGACCATCAAGAGCGCCAAGGCTGCGCTTGAGCTCCTCGAAGCGAACGTCGCCGCGGCCAAGGGCAAGGGCGTCAAGGGCCGTCCCGGCCGCAAGGGCAAGAAGGACGCCTGGCTGATTCCGCCGGAGTTGCCCAAGGAAGACGCCGAGACGCGCCGCACGCGCCTGAAGAACCTGATCAAGCTGGGCAAGGACCGCGGCTTCCTCACCTATTCCGAGATCAACGACCACCTGCCCGACGACCTCGTCGACGCGGAGCAGATCGAAGCGATCATCTCGACCTTCGGCGACATGGGCATCCGGGTCTACGACCAGGCCCCCGACCAGGAACAGCTGGTGCTGAACCCCGACCAGCCGGCGGCGGCCACCACCGACGACGACGTCGAAGAGCAGGCCGAAGCCGCGCTCTCCACGGTGGATTCCGAGTTCGGCCGCACCACCGACCCGGTGCGCATGTACATGCGCGAGATGGGCTCGGTGGAACTGCTCACGCGCGAAGGCGAGATCGAGATCGCCAAGCGCATCGAGGACGGCCTGCGCCACATGATCCAGGCGATCAGCGCCTGCCCGACCACGGTGCAGAACATCCTCGACCTGGCCGAAAAGGTGGACAAGGAAGAGTCGCGCATCGACGAGGTGGTCGACGGCCTGATCGATCCGAACGCGAAGGCCGACTTCGAGCCGAAGAAGGCCGCCCCGCCGCCCTCCGAAGAGGAAGAGGAAGACCAGATCGAGGAAGAGGAAGGCGCCTCCGAAGAGGAGGAGAACGCCGTCCAGGCCGCGAGCCTGCTAAAGCTGAAGACGGAAGCGCTGGAGAAGTTCGCGCGCATCCGCCGCCTGTTCGAGAAGCTTAAGAAGGCGCTCGAGAACAAGGGCTCGCGCGACAAGGATTACCTGAAGGTGCGCGACCAGATCACCCACGAGCTGATGACCATCCGCTTCACCGCGCGCACCGTCGAGCGGCTGTGCGACAGCGTGCGCAGCCTGGTCGAGGAGATTCGCTCGCACGAGCGCAAGATCCAGGACATCCTGGTCAACAAGGCGCAGATGCCGCGCTCGCACTTCATCAAGATCTATGCCGGTGCGGAAGGCTCCAAGCGGTGGCTCACCGCGGAACTGAACGCCGGCCACGCCTGGAGCGAGCAGCTGATCCGTCTTGAGCCCGCGGTGCTGGAACTGCTCGGCAACATCCAGAACGTGCAGCACAAGATCGGCATCTCGATCAAGGACCTGAAGGACATCAACAAGCAGATGTCCACCGGCGAAGCCAAGGCGCGCCGCGCCAAGCGCGAGATGACGGAAGCCAACCTGCGCCTCGTCATCTCGATCGCCAAGAAGTACACCAACCGCGGCCTGCAGTTCCTCGACCTGATCCAGGAAGGCAACATCGGCCTGATGAAGGCGGTGGACAAGTTCGAATACCGCCGCGGCTACAAGTTCTCGACCTACGCGACGTGGTGGATCCGGCAGGCCATCACGCGCTCGATCGCCGACCAGGCGCGCACCATCCGCATCCCGGTGCACATGATCGAGACCATCAACAAGATGAACCGCATCTCGCGCCAGATCCTGCAGGAAACGGGCTCCGAGCCCGATCCGGCGACCCTGGCGTTGAAGATGGAAATGCCCGAGGAGAAGATCCGCAAAATCCTCAAGATCTCCAAGGAGCCGATCTCCATGGAAACGCCGATCGGCGACGACGACGATTCGCACCTGGGCGACTTCATCGAAGACCAGTCCACCATGGCGCCCGCCGATGCGGCGACCTACGCCAGCCTGCGCGACGTGACCAAGGAAGTCCTGGACACGCTCACCCCGCGCGAAGCCAAGGTGCTGCGCATGCGCTTCGGCATCGAGATGAGCACCGACCACACGCTGGAAGAGGTCGGCAAGCAGTTCGATGTCACGCGCGAGCGCATACGCCAGATCGAGGCGAAAGCGCTTAGGAAACTGCGGCATCCCTCGCGCTCGGAACGACTCAAGAGCTTCCTGGACCAGGAAGGCTGAAAAAGTACACGGAGGAAGATGGGAGTTCAAAGGGCCGCGCAAAAACGCGGCCCTTCTTTTTTGCAGTAAGCTCTTGCGACGGCGGGCCGATAGCTCAGCTGGTTAGAGCAGGGGACTCATAATCCCTTGGTCCTTGGTTCGAGTCCAAGTCGGCCCACCATGACCACCATCGAAGGAGACGAAGAATGAAGAATCTCAAGAATGGCATGACGCGCCGCGTCTGGCTTGCTCTCGCGACGGCGACCGTCGCCGGCGGGATGTCGCTTGCCGCTCATGCCCAACCGAGCGTGGTCAAGTTCATACTGCCCAATGCGGCGGGATCCGGAGTTGATGCAATTTCCCGTGCCGCCCAGCCGGCTCTTGCGAAGGCGCTCAACGCTTCCGTGGTCATCGAGAATCAGTCCGGCGCTAGCGGCGTCGTGGGTCTGCAGGCCCTGGCGCGCTCCGCGCCCGATGGCGGCACCCTGTCGGTGGTTTCGAACAACGTGGTGATTTTTCCGAGCGTGCTGAAGTCCCTTCCGTTCGACATGCCAGGCGATTTCACGCCCATCGCGGTTATCGGGACGACGCCCATGGTGCTTGTGGTAAATCCCAGCCGCATCCCGGCATCCAACAGCCGCGAGTTCATCGCCCACCTGAAGAGCAAGCCCGGCGAAGTGAACTATGGCTCCGGCGGCAGTGGCACCATCCTGCACCTCGCAACCGAGCTCGTTCTCGAGGCGGCCGGCGTTTCGGCAAAGCACATTCCGTACAAAGGCGTGGGACCGATGGTCACAGATTTGCTGGGCGGTCAGATCGACTTCGCGACCGCCGCAATGCCCAGCGTTCAGGGGCAGATCAAGGCAGGTACGCTGCGTGCCATCGGATTGCTTGCGCCTCAGCGCACACCTGCCGCGCCCGAGATACCCACGTTTGCAGAGCAGGGCCTGACCAACTTTTCCGTGGAAGCCTGGTTCGCCGTCATAGGCCCGAAGGGCATGAGCCCTGCCACCGTGAAGCGGGCCCACGATGCCGTAGCGGCCGCCTTCAAGGATCCGGCCGTAATGGAAGCGATGGCAAAGCAAGGCAATACCATCAACGTCAGCACCCCCGAGCGGGCGCAATCAGCGTTCCAGACCGAGCTGGCCAAATACGCCGCGGTTGTGAAGAGGGTGGGTTTGCAGGCGCAGTAGCGGAACGACCGGTACAGGTCTTAGTCCTTCATCTTCTCAGCCGATTGCGAGGCGCGATCCGTCATCTGCTGCGCGCTTTGCTCGATTTTCTGCTTGGCCTGTTCCATGGTGTTCTTGGCCTGCTCCATCTCGCGCCGCTTGATCTCGGCGCTGGTGGCGGCGGTGGTCGCGGTCTCAATGCCGCAGCCGGCGAGGACGACAAGCGCGAGTACGGCGAGCAGCGTTTTCATTGGGGACCCCCGGGAATCATCAGCAAATGCAAGCATAGACCATCAATTCGGACTCCGGGATAAGACTCTGCATTGACGCGAAAAACCGCGCCATGCATCCTGTTTTCGGGGAGGGCGCGCATTGTCCGTACAACCGGAAACACCGATCGAGGCCGCTGATATGCTGTGGGCGCTCGCGGGCCTGTGCGGGGTGCAGCGCGTGCCGTTCGACGCGCGCTCCGTGCTGCAGCAGTTTCCGCCAGTCAAGTCCTATAAGCACCTGATTCATCTTATAAGTGCTGGATGGGTTCGGGTTCTACCCATACTGCTACCCATATTCGGGCTTGCTCTGCTGACCTGAGCAGGGCCGCTTGAGTGTCTTGATCCTAGGAAAGACGGTGTGCTTGGTTCGGCTACCCCCAGGGGGCCATCCTTTCCGGCCACCCCTTCCCGCCCCCGTGAGAGGAAGCTACTCTCCCTGTACATGACGCTTCGTTTCTAGAGACCCCCCCTATGTCGGTTTTCTGGCGGCGGCGAAAAAAAGTTTTGTCTCATCAATGAGACTGCATCTAGGGCATCGCTCTTTGCGCTCGACTGATCGAAGGCATAAAGTGTGGGTATCAGATGAGTCTGCTATCGAAAATTGAACGGCTTGAAAAGTTCGCGTCCACCAAGGCCACAAAACGCGTTGAATCGGACCCGGAGCTGTTAGCCGATATGGGGCGCATTGTTCGGGAGATCGTGGAACGGGGACAGCGGGAGACAATCCCGGAAAAGGCCGCACGGCTGCGTGAGGATATCGCAGAGCTACGCGAGGAAATCGAGCACTACCAAACACCGAAAGACCCGCTCTACGCCATGTTGAATACGCCCGAATGGTTACAAGCGAAACTAGGTGTGTTTGAACAAGCACTCGCCCAGCTGGAACGGCTTTCGTGACCGATCAGACGGCCTTAGAAGGCGGGAAACGCACGGCTAGATTGCCTGCAACCCTTGATAACGCTTCATCTAGGCTCCTACCCACCCCCCGGGTCAATCTCAAGACGCTGGACGGCGTAAGGCTCGAAATGAGCAAGGTCTACAGGCAGATGAAGATGGGCCACCTGGACGGCGCAGACGGTACCAAGAGAGCCTATGTCCTCTCCCTAGTCGGGAAGCTGATCGAGGCAAGCGATCTTGCAGAACGCATCGAGGTGCTTGAGGAACAGATCAGGGGGCGCTGAGTGTCGGGCGCGGCACACTTGCGGCACACTCACAGCGCACTTGTGCCAGCAATCGGCAACACGCGGCAGCTAAACGATCACTCAATTTACCTATGAGAACTTGCGGCTGAGTGCTGCGGTTTACTTTGGAGAATTGGCGCGCTTGGACTCATAATCCCTTGGTCGTTGGTTCGATTCCAACCCGGCCCACCAATAATGAAATGTTTTTATAGGTAGCGTCGATTAACATTCGGGCACCAGTCCCCGGCTAGCTGAGGCGCCGCCAGGCCAGTAGCGCGCGCCCGACGAGAACCCCCACGCGTCCGACGAGCACACCAACGGCATCTGCAATCAGATCCATCCACTCTGCGGATCGATGCGGTGTAAGAAATTGCAATACCTCTATCAGTCCACCATAGAGGATCGCCCCTAGCAGAACTACCGCAATGCGGTTCGGATATGCGCGACATCCGAGAATTGTCAGTACGAAAAAAGCCAGAACATGGTTGCTTTTGTCCCAGCCGGTATCTGGAATACTGGCTGTCGTGGGTAGCAAGGACAGTACCAGAATGATTCCTCCGCAACTCCAGAACGTGAGCATCCAGGATGCCCTTGCAGCTAGGGAAGCGTTCATTCTTGGCATCGTGGAGTTTCTGTAGTGCCAGTCGCCGCTTCGTAGAGTCCGGGCCTGGAAGCTCAGTTTATCTTATGGTCTGGCTCAGAATCCTTGAGTGATGCCGCGCGCCAGATCAACGGCCCGCCAGCGCAGCCTACGGTCGCCGCGGCGCCTTACGGCGGTTCGCGTTTTCCTGGAGTGAGCCAATACCGAGATGTGCCTTACGCCGGTCGGCAAGTGCCTTGCGGCGGTTGGCAAGAACATTCCTCCAAATGAGAATCGCCTTATTCCGGGCTATTTCCGCTTTTTTTAAAACGGCGAAAGCGTTGCGCCGATCGTCGGTCGTGGAGCCGGGACGGGCGCAGACCTTGCGCCAATTGGCCTTCGCTTTGACAACAGAAGATTCGAGCTTCTCGTTCTTCATCGGAATACCCTCTAAGCCTGAAATTGCTGCGCTGCAGCCAAAGATTTGCAGAACATTACACACATTTACCACATACGGAATTTCAATTGCGTTGCAGGTTTCCTCAACGCAACTCAGGAGGGTTCAATGGCGATGGCCACGCATGCTCTCGATATGCCTAACCAATTGGAGTACCACCTTGGCCTCATTGGTAGCGCTAACAGCACTTCCGCAATGATCGAGGCCGTACAACTATATCTCGCGAGTTGGTCGATGGAGCGTATCGCCAAAGTCCAGAAGATCGACGCAGGCTGGGCGCCGTTCGATTTGAACCAGCGCCCGCTTCAGGTCAACAGCGCGCTCGATGTACGTTGCATTCGCGATGCGATTCATTGTCATTGCATGGCCTTGAGGGAGTCCAGCGTGCGTCCGACGCCCGAGTTGGTGGAACTCGAAGAATTGTTTTTCGCCACCAACGAGATGTTCCAGAGCAGCAAGCGAGTTGAATCGGCGCGGACGCGAGAAACCTTCGCCGTGCGGCCGAGCCACTAGGAGTTGTGAGTCTGAAGCGTCGGGCTGGCGACGCCCCCCCCACCCTGCAAATGAGACGATGGGCGCCGTGCAAAGGAAGATTGGATTGAACGTCGGTCGGTGACCGACTTCAGGATTTCGTCAGACTCCGGCGAGCGAGCATGGGAACGACGGAGTTGCTCAAGTCGGCATCGGAATCTTTCGTTCGCCCTTCGAACGCGCGTCGTTCCTGCTCCATTTTCTTGAATTTTTGCCGCCGGTCGGCATTGAACGACGGCGTGTAGCGGAACGACTTGTCAGTGATCTTCAGCATGGCCCACTCCCTGTCGGAGATACGTTGGGCGAATGATCGCCCGGTGGGCCGAAACGGTCCGTGCGTTTTCGAACGCAACTTTGGTTTTCGGGAAACGGAACTCCCTGTTTCGTCTCCAGCACACGACAGTAAATGAGGAATTTGTAGGTGTTAGTCCTTCATCTTGTCATCCGTTTGCGTAGTACGGCCCATGATTTTCTGCTTCGCCTGTTCCATGGCGCTCTTGGCCTGTTCCATCTCGCGCCGCTTGATTTGGGCGCTGGTGGCGGCGGAGGTCGCGGTCTCGACGCCGCAGCCCGCGAGGGTGGCCAGCGCGAGCGCGGCGCACGGCTTTTTCATCGTTGTCTCCCCGTAATTGACCGCAGGCGCAGGGATTGACCAACATTTCGGACTCCAGGATAAGGCCGTGCATTGACGCAAAAAAGGTCCCCATGCATCCTGAATTCGGGGAGGGTGCGCAATGTCCGTGCAACCGGAAACACCGATTGAGGCCGCCGATATGTTGTGGGCGCTCGCGGGCCTGTGCGGGGTGCAGCGCGTGCCGTTCGACGCGCGCTCCGTGCTGCAGCAGTTTCCGCCGCCGCTCGACATCGCGTGCCTGATGCATGCCGCCACCGCGCTTGGCCTGCGGGTTTCGCTCAAGCCCGTCGCGGCGCGCGACCTGAGGCACGCGCTTTTGCCGCTCCTGGCGCTGCGCCGCGACGGCGCGGGCGCGCGCCTGGCGCTGGTGCTTTCCGCGGATGCGCGCACGGCGCTCGTGGCCGAGCGCGGCGCAGCGCCGGCGGATATTTCCCTGCAGGATTTCGCCAGTCGCTACTCCGCGGACGTGCTGCTGGTCGATGTGCGGCAGGACGAGCCCCTGCCCGAGGCATCGCTCAACAGCCAGCCGTTCGGGCTGCGCTGGTTCATTCCCGAACTGCTGCGCCACAAGGCGATCTGGCGCGAGGTGCTGGCCGCGTCCCTGGTGCTGCAGCTGGTCGCGCTCGCGACGCCGCTCTGCACCCAGGTGATCATCGACAAGGTCGTGGTCCACCATTCGAGCAGCACCCTGATGGTCATCCTGGGAGCGCTCGTCATCTTCGTCGCCTTTAGCGCCGCGCTTTCCTACGCGCGCCAGTTCCTGCTGCTGCATACGGGCAACCGCATCGACTCGCTGCTCGGCATGCGCGCCTTCGAGCACCTGCTGCGCCTGCCGCCGCGCTATTTCGAGACGCGGCCCACGGGAACCCTGGTCGCGCGGCTGCATGGCGTGGAAACGATCCGCGAATTCATCACCGGCGCCGCCGCCAGCCTGCTGCTGGATGTGCCGTTCCTGGTGGTATTCCTCGCGGTGATGCTCTGGTACAGCGTGCCGCTGACCCTGGTCGCGGTGGCGCTGCTCGGCGTGCTGGCGGCTGCCAGCCTGGCGGTCACGCCGCTGCTGCGCCGGCGGGTAAACGAGCAGTTCCTGCTCGGCGCACGCAACCAGGCTTTCGTCACGGAGCACGTGGCGGCAATGGAAACCGTGAAATCCCTGCAGATGGAACCGCAGGTGGCGGCGCGCTTCGGGCGCAACCTCGCCGACTACCTGCGCGCCAGCTTTGCCACCCGGCAGCTTTCGAATGCCTATGGCGTGCTTGCGAACGGCGTCGAGCAGACGCTCTCGGTCGCGATCCTCGGCGTCGGCGCCTGGATGGTGATGACGCAGGAGGGCTTCACCATCGGCATGCTGGTGGCATTCCAGATGTTCGCCGGGCGCCTGGCGCAACCGGCCCTGCGCCTGGCCGGCCTGTGGCAGGAATCGCAACAGGCGGCAATCGCGCTGCAGCGGCTTGGCGACCTCATGGATGCGCCGGCCGAGGTCTACAACCTGAACCCGGAGCGCGGCCAGGAGGCGGGCCGCGAGAGGGCGGGCCGCATTGAAGTCGACAACGTAACGTTCCGCTACCGCGACGAGCAGGCGCCTGTATACGAGGGATTCAGCCTGACCATCGAGCCCGGCGCCTGCGTCGCGCTGACCGGGCCCTCGGGCAGCGGCAAGAGCACGCTCGCCAAGCTGCTGCAGGGCTTCTACCTGCCGGCCGCAGGCGCGGTGCGCATAGACGGGCGCGATACGCGTGTGCTCGCGGCGAACGAGCTGCGGCTCAATTTCGGCGTTGTGCCGCAGGAGACGCGTCTGTTCTCGGGCACGCTGTTCGAGAACCTCATCGCGGCGCAGCCGCACGCCAGCATCAACGAGGTAATGGATGCCTGCCGCCAGGCCGAGATCCACGATTTCATCGAAGGCCTGCCGCAGGGCTATCGCAGCCAGGTCGGCGAGAACGGCGTCGGCCTGTCCGGCGGCCAGAAACAGCGCATCGCGATTGCGCGCGCCCTATTGCGCCGGCCGCGGATCCTGATCTTCGACGAGGCGACTTCGGGCCTCGATCGCGATACCGCCGAGGCCTTCGCCCGCACCGTGAGCCGCCTGCGCGGCAGCGCCACCGTGCTGTTTATCGCGCATCACCTGCCCGAGGGTTTGGCCGTGGACCGCGTGGCGAGCCTCGCGGGCAATGTCGCGACCATCGACGGCTTCGACGCGCAACGGCACAGGGCCGCCACGTGAACCATGTGAACCTGCCCGCGCCCGGCGTGACGGATCCGAAAGCGCTCTCCCGGCGCTCGGTGTTCCTGCCCGCGATCCTGCGGTTGCAGGAAGAGGCGCCCTCGCCGCTGCCGCGGGTGGTGCTTTGGATCGTGCTCGCTCTCTTTGGCGCCCTCGTGCTGTGGGCGTGCTTCGGCAAGCTCGATGTCGTCGCGGTGGCGGAAGGCCGGCTGGTGCCGCGATCCCAGCTCCGGATCGTGCAACCCGCCGAGGGCGGCGTCATGCGCGAGCTGCTGGTGAAGGAAGGCGAACGCGTCCGCGCCGGGCAATTGCTTGCGCGCATGGACATGCGCTCTGCAGAAGCCGATGCCGCCACGGTGCAGAACGAAATCGCGTTGCGGCGGCTTCAATTGCGGCGTATCGACGCCGAGCTGGGAGGGACGCGGCTCGCGGCGCTGCCCGAAGATCCGGCGCGCCTCCACGCCCAGGTCGAGGCGCAGCGCGAGGCGCGCGCGCTGGCCCATGAGGCGAGTCTCGCCGAACAGCGGACCGTGGTGACGCGCGCCCGGCGCGACATGCAGGCGGCCCTGGAGACGCAAACCAAGCTTTCCGGCGCCTTGCCGGTGCTCGTCGAGCAGGAGCGCGCGTTCGAGCGCCTGGCGCGCGACGGCTATGCGGGCAAGCTCATGCTGGCACAGCGCAGCCGCGAACGGCACGAGGCGGAGCAGGACCTCCGGGCGCAGGAGCACAGGGTCGAGAGCGCGCGCGCGACGATGGAGCAGGGCGAGCGCCGCGCCGCGCAGATCGCCGCCGGCTACCGCGCCCAGTTGCAGGGCGAACGGGTCGAGGCGGAATCGCAGCTTGCGCGGCTGCTGCAGGACCTCGACAAGCTTAGCCACCGGCAGCGGCTCGCCGAGCTGCGCGCCCCGGCCGACGGCATCGTGAAGGATCTCGCGACGCAGACGCCGGGAGCGGTGCTCTCGCCCGGAACGGTGCTGATGACGATGGTGCCCGATGGCGAAGCGCTGGTCGCGGAGGTATGGCTCGCCAACCAGGATGCGGGATTCGTCGCGGGCGGGCAGAGCGCCAAGCTGAAGCTGGCAAGCTTTCCGTTCCAGCGCTACGGCATGCTGGACGCTCGCGTGGCGCGGGTCTCGGTCGATTCGACCGAACGTGCCGACGGAGCCAAGTCACCCGCGGGTGCTTACGCCTACCGTGCGCAATTGGAGCCGCAGGCGCAGGAACTGAAACTGGGAGAAGCACGCCACGCTCTGCGGCCCGGCATGCAGCTCACCGCGGAGATCAAGCTCGCCGAGCGCACCGTCCTCGAGTACATCCTGTCGCCGGTGCAGAAAATCGCTGCCGAGGCAGGACGCGAACGCTAGGCGGCTTTCCGCGTCGCCTTGCGATCGAGCAGCCGGGCGAAGTTGTCCAGGGACAACAGGTGCGCGTAGATGCGCGACAGGATGCCCTTCTTCACGAGGTTCTTTAGCTGGCTCGCGTTCAGGTGCTCGATCCTGCTTTCGTTGACGCGGTGCATGCCTGTGAGCTGCAGCGGCGCGCCGCCCGAATTGAACTTCGCCTGCATGGTGAAGGGCTCGAGCAGGGCGTAGTCGGCGAGGATGCCGCACATCTCGCGGCTGCGCTCGAGGTCGACTTCGTATTCGCTTAGCAGGGTCTCAATCTCCTTCCACTTCGGCAGCGGCTGGCCCTTGGCGTCGAACATGGCCTCGCCGTCCTTGTCGTCGATGTGCGATTTCTCGACGCAGATCAGCCGGTTCTGCTGCACCACCTTGTCCAGCGTGACCTTGGTCATGCAGAAGGGAAAACGGCGCACGTATGCCGGCACGTACACCTGGCTCGCCCACTGTCCGCTCTCGTCGTAGAGGTTCTCGCCGGGGACCATGCCCAGCACGGCGACCGGTGCGAAGTCCTGATTGCCGCCCGCCGAGGTGAAAATGATCGGATATTCGCGCGCGATGAGCGCGAACTCGGTGTAGCTGATCGGGATCGCGTTCAGATCACGCGCGAAAGCCGGTATCTCTCCCGGCGCGAGCAGGCGGACCTTCTGGTCGCGATTCAGCGGCGCGATGTCCTTGTAGCCGAACGGGGGCGTGATTTCCATGCGTGTTCCTTTCAATTCAGCATGATAACGGTCGCCGACCTGCCGTGCGTGACCTTGTCCTGCGCTGGCGGAACTACGGTAAAATTCCGCCCCTTCAATGGGGTGGTAGCTCAGTTGGGAGAGCGCCGCGTTCGCAATGCGGAGGTCGAGGGTTCGATCCCCTTCCACTCCACCACTTCGCTGTCCAGCGAAGTCCCCTATAGTCCGTTACTTCTACGTTTTTCATAGGAGAAACGGCTATTTTTCGTCCTAGGACGTCCAAAGCGGGATTTCCAAATCCAGCCCCGACTGGGGGCATTTTTGCGGAAATCTCAAAAATCGCCGGGGGCATTTTATAATTGCCACTACCCCACCACGGATTTGCAGCCCCCCCCGAACCGAACGGAGCAAGTTTTGCGGATCGCGATCCTCGAAGACGACCCCGATCAGTTGGCGTTGCTTACGCGCTGGCTGACCATTGCGGGGCACAGCGTGCACGGCTATCCGCTCGGAAACGAAGTGCTGAAGTTCGCCAGCCGCGAGAGCTTCGACCTGTTCGTGCTCGACTGGGAGGTGCCCGATGTATCGGGCGTGCAGGTGCTGGGTTGGATCCGGGCCAGTTTGTCAACGACGGTTCCGATTCTGTTCGTTACCGTGCGCGACACGGAAGAAGACATCGTCCACGCGCTCACTGAAGGCGCTGACGACTACATGATCAAGCCGGCACGACAAAGCGAGCTGCTTGCGCGCGTCGGCGCGCTGCTGCGGCGCGCCTACCCGGAAAAGGCGGAGACGCAGCTTGTACTTCCGCCCTATGAATTCGATATGCTGCGCCATCGGGCGAGCATGAACGGGTCGGCCGTGGATTTGACCCCGAAGGAATTCGAACTCGCCGTGCTGCTGTTCCGTAATATCGGACGCCTAATGTCGCGCGGTCATCTGCAGGAAGCGGTGTGGGGCCACAAGAAAAGCCTGGCGACGCGCTCGGTCGATACGCACGTCAGCCAGGTGCGGAAGAAACTCGGCTTGGCCGGCGAATCGGGCTTCCGTATCGCGCCCGTTTACAATTACGGTTACCGGCTGGAGCAGAATTCCGCAGGTCTCAGCAAGACAGCTTCGCGGAAATAGACTGGCTTGCGCCGGGACGCGGGCCGC
>JANNXB010000142.1:0-5223 GCA_031409355.1 Betaproteobacteria bacterium
ACTCCGCCTGGGCGCCATCAATGGTGTTGCCGAAGCGCCAGCCGCCCATCGCTTTGCCGCCGCATTGGGAGTGGTGGCCGTCCAGGCACGGATGGCACTGTCCGCAAGGCGTGATCGCGCCGACGATGACCCGCTGCCCGATGCTGTAGCCGGCGACGCCCGGTCCCAGGGCGTCGATAACCCCGACCGGCTCATGTCCGACAATGCGGCCCGGCGCCACGGGATACTCGCCTTTCAGGATATGCACATCGGTGCCGCAGATGGTCGTGGTGGTAATGCGGATCAAGGCCTCCCCGGGCCCGACGGCCGGAACGGGTTTGTCGTCGAGAACAATGCGTCCCGGTGCGATGAAAACCGCGGCTTTCATGGTGCGCATGGCACTAGTCTCCTGTGAAGTTGAACAGTCCTGCGGTGCTGATGCTCGATTGCCAAAGCGCGCGCAGAAAGCAGGCGGCGATTCATGGAACAATCAGCACGTCGGTGGGCGTATTCAGGAGCATGTTCGCCGGCACGCTGCCGAGCACCCGCTCGGCGAGCGCCGCCTTCGCATCTCTGCCAAGTACGACGACGTCGAACCTGCCGCTTTGCAGTGCGCGCTGGAGCGCGATTTGCGCGGACCCGATCACGGCACGGCACCTCGCGGAATCGAGCCTGCCGGGCTGGCCCGCGGGAAAGAGCCGCGCAAGGCGCTCCTGCGCTTGCACGCGCAGCGCGGCCTTCGCGGTATCGATCGCATCGCGCAGGGCCCCGGTGAAAAGCATCGGTCCCTCGACCGACTGCACTGCGTGGAGCAGCGTGATCGCGGCCGAGGGAAAGAGCCGCGCCGCGGCCAAGGCCGCACGTTGCGAAGGCGGCGAGAAATCCACGCCGGCGAGGCAGCGCAGGTACTCGGCCTTCGGTCTGTTGCGCACCACCAGCACGGGACAGGTGGCGCCGCGAGCGACGCCGAGTGCGGTGGATCCAAGGTAGAGCCGGTCGCCCAAGCGGCCGGCATGCGGGCCGAGCACGATCAACGACGCGTGCACCGCGGCGGCGGTGGAAACGATGGCCTCGGCAGCATGCCCCATCGCCACCACGCCCGCGACGATGATGCCGTGCTTGCGCGAAAGCTGATCCGCGACTGCCCGTATTTTCGTCCACGCGTGCTCCACTGGCTGATCGGCGAACAGGTTCTTCTTCGGCTTCGCCAGAGAGCGCAGGTGCTCCCAAAGGAACTCGTCGAACGCGTAAATCAGCGTTAACCGCGCCTCATGTTTCCGGGCGATCAGCGCGGCGCGCTCCACGGCGGCGCGCGCCATAGCGGAGAAATCGGTCGCGGCGACGATCATCATTGGATCCATGCATTGTCCTCTCGGCGCAGTCTGGGTGGCGCACCGGATGTCAGAAATGATCTGTATAAACTGGCGCGCAGTACGGCCTTCTATACTACTGCACCAGCCTGCAAGGTGCGCCATGACAACCGCAAACACAGACGAAGTAATCGAGTTGCGCGTCGACGAGATCGCGCAACTGTTTCATACCCTGGACCCGTTTCCGTTTCGGGAGCGGGACCTCGACCAAAAAGCGGAGGAATTCATCATCGGTTGGGCGCGCGAACTACCCATCGATCAGATGATCAGAATCGTTGTGCATTTCCCCGACAGCGACATTCAGACGAAGGCAGCCCGCGAACTGGGCGAAGCCTTCAGCAGGTATTTTTCCTATCGGGCGAACACCATCCAACGCGAACTCAATGAGCATTTCCGGGTTGGCCGCCATTCGCTGGGCATAGGCGTTTTCGTTCTCATATTGAGCCTGGTATCGGCCCATCTTGTAGGCGGCTTCCTGAACGAGTCCCCGTTCAGGCGCCTGGTCGAGGAAAGCTTCCTGATTCTGGGCTGGGTCGCAAATTGGCGGCCACTGGAAATCTTTCTGTACGACTGGTGGCCCATCGCACGTCGGCGCGATTTGTATCTCCGCCTTTCCAGGGCCATCGTGGAAGCCAGACCATACCCAAGTCGAAATCTGGCGGGTATTCCACACCTCGAGGCGCCTGCCTGAGAAGTGGTAGACAGGCGAACCCTGCCTTTGCGCGCCAACGAACAGACATCACAATCCGCGCCCTGATCCGCTATATCGACGAATTTCCCGAGCAGCTGCACCATCCGAAGGAGGACAAGTTCCTGTTCGCCCCGCTTGCCGCGGCGTGCCCCGAGGCGCGGCCGCTGATCGCGCGCCTGGAGTCGGAGCACAGGGAGGGCGCGCGCCTGGTGCGCGAGCTTGAGCGTGCGCTGATTATGTTCGAGGACGCCGGCCCGGACGGCGTGGCCTATTTCTCCGACATGGTCGACCAATACACGGAGTTTCACTGGGACCACATGCGGTTGGAAGAGAAAGAGCTCCTGCCCCTCGCGGAGCGCCACTTCACGCCGCGGGACTGGAGAGTGGTGGAAGAAGGCTTTTCATCCAATACAGACCCCATCGGGCAGATCGAGGAAATGGATTTCCATGCGCTGTTCTCGCGCCTGGTGGCTCTTGCCCCGGCCCCGGTCGGACTGGGAGAGCCGTGGAAGAAGCCGGCAGCCGTCGCGGATTGAATGGCCCTTTTCGGTATCCGGCCAGCCGGTCGCTAGCCCTTCAGGAAGGATGCCGGTGGCGCCTGAGCGTTTCCACTGACGTGAGGCAGATGGCGAGCCACGCGGTGCCTGCCGCGACCGCCGCGACGACATCGCTGAAATAGTGCGCGCCAAGGTAGATGCGGCTGAAGCCCACTGCGCCAATGATCGCGAAAGCTAGCGCAGCCGCAATCGCGCGCCACCACCAGGACTTCACCCCGGACACGAGAAGCACGAAGAGCAGCCCGTAGAACAATGTCGCAGTCATGGTGTGACCGCTCGGAAAGCTGTATCCGATCAGGTCGACATCGCCCCAGGCCGGGCGTCCCCGGGCAAACGCCATCTTCAGGAGCAGATTTAGCAGCAGGCCACCGGGTACGACCAGCACCATCGCAAGCAATCCGTACCACCGGCGCTTCCACGCCATCAGGGTGGAGGCCGCGATGCACAGACCCAGCACCACGGCCGTCGACGCAATCGAGGAAACGAGCGCCATCTTCGCGGTAATCGAAGGCGTGGCGCTGGTGCGAAACCATTCGGAGATCAGAACGTCGACGAAAGTAAGCGGATCCTTCGTGATCAGATCCTCCGCGACGCCGCCAAACAGCCACGCCGACCCGATCAGTACCGCGCCGCCGATCGTGAGGTGCAGGCCGAAGATGCCTTCGGAAGAGAGCCTGGCTCGGAGAAAGGCGATGAGCCGCGCGAGGCGTGGGCGCACGGTCATGCCCGCTTCCCGCGGCTTACAGCTTGACCCGGTTCAACCGCAACGCGTTGGTCACGACGGACACGGAGCTCAGCGCCATGGCGGCGCCGGCGAATACCGGCGAGAGCAGCAGGCCGAAGGCCGGGTAGAGGACGCCCGCCGCAATCGGAATGCCGAGCGCGTTGTAGCCGAACGCGAAGGCGAGGTTCTGGCGGATGTTGCGCATGGTCGCGCGCGAAAGCACGGCGGCGCGCGCGATGCCGCGCAAGTCGCCCTTCACCAGCGTCACACCGGCGCTTTCCATTGCGACGTCGGTGCCGGTGCCCATGGCGATGCCGACGTCGGCCTGCGCGAGCGCGGGCGCATCGTTGATGCCGTCGCCGGCCATCGCGACCTTGCGCCCTTCGGCCTGCAGGCGCTTGACGTGCCCGGCCTTGTCTTCGGGCAGGACTTCGGCAAGCGCTTCGTCGATGCCGAGTTGCCGGGCGACGGCGTCGGCCGTGCCGCGCGAATCGCCGGTCAGCATCACGATCCGTACGCCCGATTGCTTTAGCGCCGCAATCGCCTCGCGGGTGCTGTCCTTGATCGGGTCGGCGACCGCGGCGACCCCGCCGGCCGTGCTGTCCACCGCGAAAAACACCACCGTCTTGGCCTCCGCGCGCCAGGTTTCCGCGCGCGCTTCCCAGCGTTTCGTATCGATGCCGCGCTGGTCCAGGAACTGCCGGCTGCCCACCAGCACGCGCTTGCCGGCGATATCGGCCTGCACACCCAGGCCGTTGATTGCGTCGAACGCCGCGGCAGTCCCTGGCGTGAGTCCGCGCGCCTTCGCACCCTCGACGATCGCGAGGCCGATCGGATGTTCGGAGAGTTGCTCGACGCCCGCGACAAGCGCTAGGGCCTCGTTCTCCGGTATGCCTTCGGCGACGAAGTCCGTCAGGGCAGGGTGCCCGAGCGTCAGCGTGCCGGTCTTGTCCACCACCACCGTGTCGATGTCGCGCATGCGCTCGATGGCCTCGGCATTGCGGAACAGGATGCCGGCGCGCGCGCCTTGCCCCATCGCGACGGTCATCGATATTGGCGTGGCAAGGCCCACCGCGCAGGGGCAGGCGATGATCAGCACGGCGACGGCGTTCAGGAACGCGTAGGCGAATCTCGGTTCGGGGCCGAAGAACCACCACGCGAGCGCGGTCGCAATGGCGATCACCACGACAATCTGGACGAAGTACGCCGCGATGACATCCGCAAGCTTCTGGATCGGTGCGCGCGTGCGCTGCGCTTCGCCCACCATGTGCACGATGCGCGACAGCAGCGTATCCGCGCCCACGCGTTCGGCGCGGATGACCAGGGAGCCGTTGCCGTTCACGGTCGCTCCCACGACTTTGCCGCCCGTGGCCTTGGCGACGGGCACGGGCTCGCCGGTCATCATGGATTCATCCACCCGGCTCGTGCCCTCGAGCACCGTGCCGTCCACTGGAATTTTTTCTCCAGGCTTCACGCGCAGGCGGTTGCCGACTGCCACGGTATCCAGCGCTACCTGTTCCTCGGTACCGTCGTCGCGCAGCCGCCAGGCGAGGTTGGGCGCGAGCTCGAGCAGTTGCTGGATCGCCTGGCTGGTCTGGCCCATCGCCCGCAGCTGCAGATAGTCGCCGAGGATCACCAGCGTCACGATCACCGCCGCCGCCTCGAAGTAGGTCCCGACCGCGCCGTCGTGCTCGCGGAACTCCTGCGGGAACAGGCCGGGAAACAGCACCGCGGCAAGGCTGAACAGGTAGGCCAGCCCGACGCCCAGGCCGATCAGCGTGTACATGTTGAGGGCGCGATGGGTCAGCGACAGCCAGAATTTATGCAGGATCGGCCAGCCGACCCAAAGCACCACCGGCGTGCCCAGCGCAAACTCGATCCAGCCGCGCACCTTCGGCTGCA
>JANNXB010000143.1:0-2589 GCA_031409355.1 Betaproteobacteria bacterium
GCTGGGCAGCGTCGTCGCCATGCCTGAGCTGCTGTTCCAGGCGCGGCAGGCGCAGAGCCTGACCTACAACCCCACGCCGATCGTGCTCGCCGCCCTCATCTACTTCGTCATGCTCTGGCCGCTGGTGCGGCTGCTGAGCAGGCTTGAGAACCGGGCGCTCGCAGGGCGGGGGTAGCGGCTAGACGACGATCAGCTTCGCTGCGCGTTCCTTGAACTGCTTGGCCGCGAGGAACAGGCCGCCATCGGCGCCGTCGATGAAGTGCAGGTGCTTGCCCGAGTAGTTGAAGACGAGGCAGGTCATGTGGGCGCGGTTGGTGACGTGCAGGCCGTAGACCAGCTCGCGCTTCGCGTAGCGTTCGGCGAGCCAGGCGTCCAGCGCCTCGCGCTGCGCGGCGTTGCCGGCGAGGATCTGGCGGAACACGTCGTTGAACTTGCGCACGTCGGTGTTCCGAACCAGGGTTTCCTTGTAGGTACTCCAGTCGGTTTCTTCGGTCTTCAGGCCGAACTTCATGAGGAACCAGCCGAGGATCACGAACCAGCGCGCGCGCATGAGCCAGAGCCACTGGCCGAAGGCTCCGCAGTCCGCGGCGCGCACCCCGACTTCGTTGCCAAGCTGGCGTGCGCTCAACGAGGGCATGAGTGTCTCGATCGGCGGCGTGAGCGGATGACTGGCTTCGTCGCTGCCGTAGACCACGCGAACCTTGGCGATGACCTCGGCGTACACGGTGACGGCATCGGCGCCTAGCGCCCGCACGATCAGGCTTACCGTCTCGCCGTGCTTGCTCGGGATGTCCTGCCAGCGGCATTCAAGCCCTTCCAGGCTGCCGCGCGCCACGACGCTGCCGGGCGTGATCTCACACAAGGGCGCGGTGGCGGGGTCCTTCATGTACTTGTCCGCGTAGGCCATGCCGCCGCCGGCGAACGCCGCCTGGATGTAGTTCTCCGACACGTGCACGCGTGCCACCTGGATGTCGTAGCCGGCTGCGCGGATATTTGCCACCGGTATCGTGGCTACGCGCAATTCCAGGCCGAAGGACTTCTGCGCCATCTCCTGTGTCTTGACCAGCGCCGCCTTGGCGTCTTCCAGCAGCTGCGGCGGCACGCAAAACGCGCTGCCGTCGCCCTCGAAGACGAACGGGATATCAAGTTCACCGGCGGCATTCAACATCGCGGTGACCGCCGAAGCGCCGACCGTGTTGACGTGCTTGTAGTTTCCGGCCTGCACGGCGAGCGTGGAATTGCGCACGTCGCAGGTCGCGACGTGCCAGTCGCCGGGCAGCGGCGCGTAGTTGCGCGGGTCGGCGACGCCGCTGAAATCCGGCAATACCGGCAGCGCGGCGTAGAAGCCCGCGCTGCTCACCGCTTCGCCTTGTCGTAGAGCGGGATGACCTTGGGCAGGTTGGCCTCGATATCCTTGATGCGCGAGGCGTGCGACGGGTGCGTGGAGAGGAACTGCGGCGGCTGGCTGCTGCCGCCCTTGCCGCCGGCCTGCGCCAGATTCGCCATCTTGCGCCAGACCGCCACCGCGGCGCGCGGGTCGTAGCCGGAGCGCGCGGCGAGTTCCATGCCGACCAGGTCGGAGTCCGTCTCGTGCTGGCGCGCGTAAGGCAGGCTTACCGCGAGGTTGGCCGCCTGCGCCAGCACCTCGGTCGAGATCTGCCCGAGATTGAACACCGCCGCCGCCACCGAGATGCCGACATTCTTCAGCACCTGCTGCGACATGCGCGCGCGCCCGTGCTCTAGCAGCGCGTGCCCGATCTCGTGCCCCATGATGGTGGCGATCTCGTCGTCGGTCAGCTGGAGGGATTCGAGGATGCCGGTGAAGAACGCGATCTTGCCGCCCGGCATGCAGAACGCGTTTACCGATTTCGAGGTGATCAGGTTCACCTCCCAGCGCCACTTGTCCGCGTTCTTGTTGAAGCGCGTGACGTGCGGGATCTGCTCGCGCGCGATGCGGCGCAGGCGCTCGACCTGCCGCGGGTCGTTGTTCAGCAGCCCCTTCTGCTGGGCGGCGCGCATCAATTCGCTGTACTGCTGGCCGGCGCTCTTCTCGACGGTGGAGGCGGGGAGCAGGAGCAGGCGGCTTTTTTGGACTTCGACGCCTTCCTTCTGGGCATTTGCTGCCGCTGAAAGGAAGAAGAGTAAAAGCCAGAATTTCATAGCGAGTCGTAGTGCTCCGCCATCCTCTTGCGCATGCGCTCATCCGGCAGTGCGCCGAAGCCCGCGGCGACGTTGTCGGCGATGTGTTCCGGCTTGCCGGTGCCGGGAATGGCGCAGGTCACGGCCGGGTGGCCGACGATCCACTTGAGGAAATACTGCGCCCAGCTCGCCACGCCGGCCTCCGCCGCCCAGGGCGGCAGCGGCTTGCCGCGCACGCGCCGGAACATCGCGCCCTCGGCGAAGGGGCGGTTGGCGATCACGGCGATCCTGTTTTGCAGGCAGTACGGAAGCAGGCGATTCTCCGATTCCCGCTCTGCCAGCGAGTAGTTGATCTGCAGGAAGTCGTATTTCTCTTTCTTCAACTGCCGCTCCACCTCGGCATGGGCGGATGCCGTGTAATGGGTGATTCCAAGGTACCGGATCCTGTTT
>JANNXB010000144.1:0-5258 GCA_031409355.1 Betaproteobacteria bacterium
TGCGCCGCGCCGAAAAGGTTTTCCTTCTGCTCCTTCGTCATCTCGGGCACGGCCTTGCGCCGTTCAGCGAGGACGGTGAAGGCCTTCTTCACCGCCGGCCGCTCGTAGATGGCGTCGCGCCATTTCTTCAGCGCCGGGTACTCGTCGATGTTGACGCCCTGCCGCTCCGGGAAACGCAGCCAGGGCACGGTGGCCATGTCGGCGATGGTGTATTCGTCGCAGGCGAGGCACTTCGATTCCTTCAGGCGCCGGTCGACCACCATGTACAGCCGGTTGGCTTCGTTCTTGTAGCGGTTCATGGCGTAGGGGATCTTCTCCGGCGCGTAGCCGAGGAAATGGTGCGCCTGGCCGAGCATCGGGCCGATGTGCCCCATCTGGAACATGGTCCACTGCATTACCTGCCATTTCTGGCGCAGGTCGGTCGGCAGGAAACGGCCGGTCTTGGAAGCCAGGTAGAACAGCATCGCGCCCGACTCGGCCAGCGCGAAAGGCTTGCCGCCCGGGCCGTCGCTGTCGACCATCGCCGGCATCTTGTTATTGGGGGAGATCTTGAGGAACTCCGGCTTGAACTGGTCGCCGGCGCCGATGTCGATCGCGTGCACGTTGTAGGGCGTGCCTGTTTCCTCGAGCATGATGTGGACCTTGTGGCCGTTCGGAGTCGGCCAGGTGTAGAGATCGATCATGGGGACTCCTTAAGCTAGTTTGACCAACTGCTTGCCGAAATTATCGCCCTTGAGCAACCCGACGAGCCCCTTCGGCGCCTGCTCGATGCCTTCCAGCACGGATTCGCGCGTCTTCAGCTTGCCGGCTGCGGCGAGGTCCTGCAAAGCCTTGTTGCCTTCCGGATAGCGCTCAAGCCAGTCGAACACGATCAGCCCGCGCACGGTGATGCGGTTCACGAGAATGGCGCGGAAGTTCTTCACGCCGTAGGTCTCGGTGGCGTTGTAGTCGGAGATCAGGCCGCAGACGGCCATGCGCGACTTCAGGTTCATCTGCATGAAGACCGTGTCCAGAATCTTGCCGCCGACGTTCTCGAAGTAGCAGTCGATGCCCTTGGGGCAGGCGGCCTTCAGGTTCGCGGCGAGATCGCCGCTCTTGTAGTCGACGCAGGCGTCGAAGCCGAGATCCTTCGTCACGTAGTCGCACTTCGCCTTGCCGCCGGCGATGCCTACCGCGCGCGCGCCCCAAGCCTTGGCGAGCTGGCCGACTACACTCCCGACAGCGCCGGAGGCGGCAGACACCACGACAGTCTCACCGGGCTTGGGAGCGCAAATGTCCTTCATGCCGAAATAGGCGGTGCGCCCAGGCATGCCGAGGGAGCCGAGGAAATACGACAGCGGCACCTTCGAAGCGTCCACCTTGTTGAGCAGGTCGCCATTCAGGCAGCAATAGAGTTGCCACCCCGAGGGCGCCGTGACCTTGTCGCCCGGCTTGAACTTCGGATGCTTCGACTCGACAACCTCGCCGGCGGTCTCGCCGGTCATCACGTCGCCGACCTCGAGACCCTTCACGTAGCTCTTGGCCTGCGACAGGCGCCCGCGCATGTAGGGGTCGAGCGAGAGCCAGAGGTTCTTCACCAGGACCTCGCCGTCCTTCGGCGAGGGTGCCTGCGATTCAACCAGCTTGAAGTTCTGCTCGCTCACCCACCCCGTCGGAAAGCTTGCGACGGTCCAGGCCTTGTTTAGCAACATGCGCTGCGGCCCTCAGCTCACGTGCCGGTCAAGTGCTGCGAAGCGCGCGAGATGGTGCTCGGCGTCGCCGAACTGCTGCGCGATCATGGTCAGGCGCTTGAAGGTATGGCTCACCTTCATCTCGTCGGTCATGCCCATGCCGCCGTGCAGCTGGATCGCCTCCTGGCTGATGTGGCGGCAATTGTCGGCGATCTTGATCTTCGCCGCCGAAATCGAGCGCGCGCGGTCCTTCGCGTCGATCGGCGAATCGAATTTGGAAGCGGCGAGGCAGGCCATGGACTTCGCCTGCTCGTAGCTCACGTACATGTCCACCATGCGATGTTGGAGGGCCTGGAAGGTGCCGATAGTCACGCCGAACTGCTTGCGCGTCTTCAGGTATTCGAGCGTGGTGTCGCAGGCGAACTTCATCGCGCCCACCGCCTCGGCGCAGATCAGCGCGGTGGCGAAGTCCATCACTTCCTCGATAACCGGCAGCGCACCGCCTTCGGTGCCCAGCAGTTCGCCCGGGGCCTTCGAGAGGCTCACGTCGCCGGCGCGCTGCTCATCAAGGGTGACATATGCTTTTACTTTTACTGCTTTTGAATCTACCAAGAAGAGGGACAGGCCTTTGTCGGTCTTCGCGGACACAACGAACTTGTCCGCCGAAGGAGCACCCAGCACGACGTACTTCTCGCCTGTGATCTCCCAGCCGGAGCCGGCCTTTTTCGCCTGCGCATCAACCTTCGACAAGTTGTAGCGCGAGCCCTTCTCCGTGTGGGCAAAAGCCATCTTCAGCTTGCCTTCGACCACCGCGGTGAGGATCGCCTTCTTCTGCGCGTCGCTGCCGGCGCGCGCGACGAACTGCGCGCCCAGGCCGACGGTGGCGAGGTAGGGCTCGACCAGCATGACGTCGCCGGCGGCCTCCATCACGCCCATCAGGTCCACCGCGCCGCCGCCGAAACCGCCGTAGTCCGGCGAGAACGGCAGGCCCATGAGGCCCATCTCGGCCAGCTGCGCCCAGACGCCTGAGCTCCAGCCGTCCTTCGAACCGACGATCTTCTTGCGCGCTTCGAAGGCGTAGTCCTTGGCGAGAAAACGCCGCACGGAATCGGCGAGCAGTTGCTGTTCTTCGTTGTAGTCAAAGTTCATGTGCCCTCCTACAACCCTAAAGTCATTTTGGAGATGATGTTTCTCTGGATTTCATTCGAGCCCGCATAGATAGTGGTCTTGCGGTAATTGCAGTAGCGCGGCGCGAGGCCGGCGGTGAACTCGTCGAAATCCGGGTCGTTGGCGACCGACTTGAACGGCTGCGCCATCGGCCCGACCGCCTGCATCGAGAGCTCGGTGAGCGCCTGCTGGATCTCGGTGCCCTTGATCTTCAGCATCGACACGTCCGCGCCCGGCGGCTGGCCGCTGCGGCGCATCTGGTCGAGAAAACGCAGGTTGGTGATCTCCAGCGCCATGAGCTCCACTTCGACCCGCGTCAGCTTGTCGCGGAAGCGGGAATCCTCGATCAGCGGCTTGCCGTTGTCGCCGGTCTGCACAGCCGCAAACTCCTTCAATTTCGCCAGCTCGCGCTTGGAGGCGCCGATGCGGCCGGTGTTCATGCGCTCGTGGCCGAGCAGGTACTTGGCCACGGTCCAGCCCTTGCCTTCCTCGAAGATCAGGTTCTCGGCCGGCACCTTGACGTTGTCGAAGAACACTTCGTTCACCTCGTGCCCGCCATCCATCAGGATCAGCGGGCGCACGGTGATGCCCGGCGTCTTCATGTCGATGAGGAGGAAGGAAATGCCCTCCTGGCGCTTCGAGAGCGTGGAGTCGGTGCGCACCAGGCAGAAAATCCAGTCCGCGATATGGCCCAGCGTGGTCCAGATTTTCTGGCCGTTGACGATGTAGTGGTCCCCCTGGCGTTCCGCTTTTGTTTTCAGCGAAGCGAGGTCGGAGCCCGAGCCAGGTTCGGAATAGCCCTGGCACCAGAACACGTCGCCGTCGTAGATCCCGGGCAGGAAGCGCTTCTTCTGCTCGGGCGTGCCGAAGCGCAGGATCACCGGACCGCACATCGAGAGGCCGAAGGGAATCAGCGGCGGCGTGCCGGCGAAGCCGCACTCCTCCTCGAAAATATAGCGCTGCACCACGTTCCAGTCGGTGCCGCCGAAATCCTTCGGCCAGGCCGGCGCCACCCAGCCCTTCTTGGCGAGGATTTTGTGCCAGCGCAGCAGGTCGTCGCGGCCGAGCTCGTCGTAGTTGGCGATTTTCTCGCGCAAGTCCTGCGGCAGGTTCTGCTTGATCCAGCCGCGAACCTCGTCGCGGAACGCGGACTCGTCCTGGGAATAGTTTAGATCCATGCTTCCTCCTGTGGAACCCGGAAGTTTACTGCTGTGCACGCCCCGCAGGGACCGGGAAATGCAACTTCGTTTGAAACGCCGCTTGCGGTTACCGCGCGGGGGCGAACGCAACCCGCAGCGTGCGCGGCCCCCGCACCGTGCCTTCGGACCAGGTCACGCCGGCCGGATCTTCTAGCCGGAATTCCGGGATGCGCTTTAGCCACTCCTCGATCGCGACGCGCAGTTCCATGCGCGCGAGGTTCGAGCCGACGCAGCGGTGGATGCCGAGGCCGAACGCCGCGTGCCGGTTCTCCTGCCGGTCGAGCAACACCTTGTCTGCGTCCGGGAACATCTCCGGGTCGCGATTCGCCGCCGGAAACGAGAGCAGCACCATGGCGCCGGGTTTCATCGGGCAGCCGCCGATGGTCACGCCCTTCACCACCTCGCGAGCCATGGTCACCGGCGCGTAGGCGCGCAGTAATTCCTCGACCGCGGTGTCCATGAGCGAAGGCTCTGCAACCAGACGCGCGACGTCCTGGGGATTCTTCGCCAGGTGCCACAGGCTCGCGCCGATCGCGCTCCAGGTCGTGTCGATACCGGCGATCAGCAACAGGCGCAGCGTACCGATCAGCTTGTCCTTCGACAGCGGCTGGCCGTCCACGCGCTGGTCGCGCATGAAGGAGATCAGGTCCTCGCCGGGCGCATCGCCGCGCCGCGCCAGTTCCTGGCTGAAATAGATCGTCATTTCCTTGAGCGACTCCATCACCTTCGAGTTGTCGTGGATGCCCTCCTCCAGCGCCATCTTGATCCAGCGCCGGTAGCGATCGCCGTCCTCTTCGTTCATGCCCAGCATTTTCGCGATCACGCGGGTCGGGATGTGCTGTGCGTAGTCCGTCGCCGCGTCGCAGGAACCCTTGTCGATGAAAGCGTCGATCAGCCGGTTGCACATGGCACGCGTGCCGGGGGTGAGCCGCTCGATCGCCTTCGGGTTGAACGCCGGCAGCAGCGGCATCCGCGCCGGCCGGTGCTCGGGCGGATCGGAGGTGATGGGCGGCGAAGGCATCACGGGATGAAACTTTTTCTCGCGCACGATCACCCGTCGCGATGAAAAGTGCTCGGTGTCATAGGCGATTTCGCGCACGTCGGCGTAGCGCGAGGGGAAGTACGCGCCGTCCTCGAACCGGTCGCTGTACGCGACCGGGCAGCGCTGCCTCAGGTCATCCCAGATCGGGAACGGGTCCTTGTTCCACACCGGATCGGTGTG
>JANNXB010000145.1:0-5147 GCA_031409355.1 Betaproteobacteria bacterium
GCACGAGGCTTTCAAGGCCGCATGGACGACGCCCGAAGGCCGGAATTACCAGGCGGGCCGCCCGACCGTGGAGGCGTTGCACTCGCCGAGGGAGATGCAGGCCTTCGTCGTCTCCGAATACGAGCGCTTCAAGACGGTGGCGAAGGCCGCCGGCATCACGCCGCGCTAGGTCACGACCGGCGGCACCGCCATCCCCCGCACCACTGCTGGTCGCGCGCCGATGGTGTCGTACCAGCGCTTCACCGCTGGAAACGCGGCGAGATCGACGCGATGCCATTCGTGGCGCGCCACCCAGGGATAGGTGGCGATGTCCGCGATGGAATACTCGTCCGCCAGGTACGCCGCTTCCGACAGCCGCTTGTTCAGCACACCGTACAGGCGCTTCGCCTCATTGCCGTAGCGCTCGGTGCCGTACGGTATTTCGTCCTTCTTCGCGCGCATGAAATGGTGCGCCTGCCCGAACATCGGCCCCACCCCGCCCATCTGGAACATGAGCCATTGCAGGACTATGTATTTATTTTTTTGAGGATAAAAACTTCCCGTCTTCTCCGCGAGGTAAATCAGGATCGCGCCGGATTCGAACAGCGGCAGCGGCTTGCCTTCCGGCCCCTTGGGATCGACGATCGCAGGAATGCGGTTGTTCGGATTGATGGCGAGGAACTCCGGCTTGAACTGCTCGTCCTTACCGATGTTCACCGTGTGCACGCGGTACGGCAGCCCGCACTCCTCGAGCATCACGGAAACCTTGCGGCCGTTCGGGGTACTCCAGGTATACAGGTCGATCATGATTTTCCTTTTTCAATGGCTTGTTCGCGTTCCTTGTCGAGCAACGCTGGGATTTCCGCTGGGGCGCCAGCACGGCGCGCGACATCGCCCGCGTCGACTGCGACTGCGGCCGCCAGCGCTTTGTCGATGCTGTCCGTCTTCAATTCAGGTCGCGCGATCCTTGCCACCTGCAGGAGCAGAGAAAAGCGTTCAGGACGACGGAAGGCGTCGGCACGCTTGAAGAGGTTGAGGAACTCGCCGGGCTTCGACGGATTGAGAAGGTCTTTGCTACGGCAGGCGAGCAGGGCGAGTTCGCGCTCCTCGTTGGGCACCTTGATGCGATCGCACAGCGCGCGGATGTCTGTTTCAGAAAGCGGCCAGCAGAGCAGCGCGAAGCGCACCGGCAGCGGGCCGGAGAAAGTCTTCGGGATGGATTTGAGTTCGGGCAGCAGTTTCTGGCGCAGGCCGCAGCGTTCCAGCGCCTCGAACATCAGCGCGGGTTTCGGCTCGGCGAGGCCCTTGGAGAATTCCTGCCAGACGCGCTCGGAGACGAGGTGGTCGGTTTCTCCGGCGGCGACCATCATGGTCATGAGGGCCATGGTTTCGTCGGCGATGCGGAAGCCGAAGCGCGCAGCGAAGCGCGCCACGCGCAGGATGCGCACCGGATCCTCGGCGAAGGCCTCGCTGACGTGTCGAAGGATTTTACTTTCTAGGTCTTTTTTTCCTCCGAAAGGATCAATCAAAGTCCCATCGGAATCCTTCGCAATCGCGTTGATGGTGAGGTCGCGCCGCACGAGGTCCTGCTCCAGCGTGACATCGGGCGCGCTGTAGACGGTGAAGCCCTTGTAGCCGCGCCCGCTCTTTCGCTCGGTGCGCGCGAGGGCGTGCTCCTCGTGGGTCTTCGGATGCAGGAACACCGGGAAGTCCTTGCCGACCGGCTTGAAGCCGGCGGCCACCATCTCTTCAGGTGTCGCGCCGACAACCACGTAGTCCCTGTCATGGACGGGAAGGCCGAGCAGTTCATCCCGTACAGCGCCGCCAACGACGTAGATCGTGAAAGGCACCTTCACGGACCGGAGCGAACCTTGCCGCCCTCCTTGATGGGCGTGGCAAAGCGGTACTCGATGTCCCAGGGAAAGTGGATCCACTTGTCCTGGTTAAACTCCTTGATGCACACGTCGATGATCGGCCGACCCGCGGGCTTGGCATAGAGCGTCGCGAAGTAGGCCTTGGGCAGCAGCTGGCGCACGATGCGCGCGGTGCGCCCGGTATCCACCAGGTCATCGATCAGCAGGTAGCCCTCGCCGTCGCCGGCCACGCCTTTCAGCACCTTCACCTCGCCCTGCACCTGGGCGGGAGCGCCCCGCATTTCTCCTTCGTTGCCCGCGTCGTAGCTGGTGACGCAGATGGTGTCCACCAGGCGGATGTCGAGTTCGCGCGCGACCAGCGCCGCGGGCACGAGGCCGCCGCGGGTCACCGCGATGATGCCTTTCCAGGGACCCTTCTGGTGCAGGATTTCCGAGAGATAACGTGAGTCGCGGTGCAACTCAACCCACGAGATGATGATCTCGTCTTCATATGGAATTCTTGCCATGCTGGAGTTTACCGATTTGCGCCGCCGCGGAAAGCCCAGCCGGTAAATCGCGCCTCGATGAGCGCGGTGATCGCGTAAAGCACGATGCCGAGGACCGCCAGCACCAGCAGGCCGGCAAAGACGATCGGCACCTGGAAGGAGGCCTGGGCATCGAGCATGAGCTTGCCCAGGCCCTTGTTCGCGCCAACCGTCTCCGACACCACGGCGCCGACGAAGGCGAGCGTGATGGCGACCTTGAGCGAGCCGAAGAAGTACGGCAGCGAGCGCGGAATGCCGACCTTCCTCATGATGTCCAGCTTGGAGGCGCCCAGCGCGCGCAGCACGTCTTCCAGCTCGGGCTCGGTTGTGGCGAGCCCGGTGGCGACGTTCACGGCGATAGGGAAGAAGGAAATCAGGAACGCGGTGAGGATCGCCGGGACCTCGCCCAGGCCGAACCACAGGATCAGCACCGGCACCACCGCCACCTTCGGGATGGAATTGAAGCCCACCAGCACAGGGTAGATGCCGGCATAGATGGCGCGGTGCCAGCCGATGGCGATGCCCAGGCCCAGGCCAAACACGGTGGCGATCATGAAGCCCGCGAGCGTGGTCCAGAGCGTGACCCAGGAATTGTCGAGGATGGGCGCGCGGTACTGCCACAGCGCGCCGAACACGTCGGAGGGCGCGGGCAGGATAGTGAGCGGCACGTTGAACACGGCGCAAACGAGCTCCCAGACGAGGAACAGCACCAGCGTAAAAGCCGCGGGGGCAATCACCTTGATGGCGAGTTCGCTGCGCTCCATCAATGCTTTCCACCTATCAGGCTTCGCAGTTCGTGCACGATGTCCTGAAAAGGCTGCGTATAGGTGACTTCCAGGTCGCGCGGCCGCGGCAGGTTCACTTCGCAGCGCTTCAGGATCCGGCCGGGCCGGTTCGACATCACGTAGACGGTATCGGCGAGGAACACCGCCTCGCGCAGGTCGTGCGTCACCAGCATCACGGTGATCTTGCGCGCCGCCTGCAGGTCGCGCAGCGTGCACCACAGTTCCTCGCGCGTGAAGGCGTCCAGCGCGCCGAAGGGCTCGTCCAGCATCAGGATTTCCGGCTCGTGGATCAGCGCGCGGCAGATCGAGGCGCGCTGCTGCATGCCGCCGGAGAGTTCCCAGGGAAACTTCCGCGTAAACCCGGCAAGGCCGACCGACTCCAGGAGGGAAGTTGCTTTTTGAATGTATTGCGCCTTGTTTTTCCTCAGGCCGGATCGGAAAGGCTCAACAATCTCCAAAGGCAACAACACATTCTCTACCGCGGTCCGCCAGGGCAGCAGGTTGGAATTCTGGAACGCCATGCCGACCGACTTGAGCGGCCCCTTGACTGCGAACCCCTCCACCGACAGGTGGCCTGCCGACGGGGGATGCAGCCCGGAGATAAGCTTCATGAGGGAGGACTTGCCGCAGCCCGAAGGGCCGACCACGGCGATGAACTCGCCGCGCGCGATTTCCAGGCTCACGTCCTCAATCACCCTGAGCGCGGCGGCGCCACGGCCGTAGGCCATCGATACCTGCTCAAGCTTGACCAGGCAGGACAATTACTTGACCAGCCGCTGCTCCCTGGCCGGCAGATATTGCGAGGTAAAGACGT
Source organism: Betaproteobacteria bacterium (assembly GCA_031409355.1). GTDB lineage: Bacteria > Pseudomonadota > Gammaproteobacteria > Burkholderiales > SG8-39 > RBG-16-66-20. Next base: position 3,977 of record JANNXB010000145.1, read on the forward strand.
CCGCCGCCTTGGGCTTGCTGGTGTACTGGAAGGTAAGGCCGATCTGCTCGAAGGATTTCTCCAGGCGCTTCATGTCCACCGCGCCCAGGCCGTTCTTTTGCACATCCGGCGTGACGAAGTTCTTCGACAGCGCCAGCTTCAGGCGCTCTAGCTCCACTTCCCGCTTGGCGATCGGATTGCGCTTCATGAGCGAATCGATTGCCGTCTCCGGGCTCTTGATCGTGTCCTGGATGCCCTTGATGGTCGCCTTGACGAATCCGGCCACCGCCTTCGGGGAAAAGCGCATGAAGTCCGGGTTGGCGATGATCACGTTGCCGTAGAGGTCCACGCCGTGATCGCGCATGTGCAGCACCACGATCTCGTCCGCGGGCACATTATTGGCTCGCAGGTTCATGTAGGAGGAGAACCAGAAGCCTGTGATGGCGTCCACCTTGCCCTGCGCCAGCATCGGTTCGCGCACCGGGAAGCCGACGTTCTCGATCCTCACCTTGGAGGCGTCTATGCCATTGGCCTTGACGAAGATCGGCCATTGGGCGTAAGCGCCGTCGGGCGCCGGCGCGCCGAGGATCTTGCCTTCCAGGTCCTTGGGCGCCTTGATGCCGGACTTTTTCAAGGCGACGATGGAAAACGCGGGCGTGTCGTACACCATCATCACCGCCTTCACCGCGAGGTTGCGCGGGTTGTCGCGGTACTTGACCAGCGAATTGAAGTCCGCGAAGCCCATTTCGTAGGCACCCGAGGCGACGCGGTTGATGCCCTCCACCGACCCCGTGCCCGGATCGACGGTCACGTCCAGGCCCTCGGCCTTGTAGTAGCCCTTGTCGATGGCCACGAAGTAAGGCGCCGCCGGACCTTCGAAGCGCCAGTCGAGCGCGAAGCGGATGGGAGTTGCTTTTTGGGCGAGCGATGCACCAGAAAAGAGCATCGCGATGAGCAGCGCGGCGAAACGCATGAGAGTCCCCCGGACGAATGGAATTACTTACAAAGTCTACAGCACGATGCGTGCCAAGCACGCGCCGGTTTATCGCGAGAGAAACCAGCGCCCGAGCAATCGCCGCTCTTCCTCCGTCATCCCTGTGAGATTGCCGGGCGGCATCGCGCGGGTCAGCACCGTCTGCTGGTGGATGAGCGCCGCCTGCGCGCCGATGCGCTCGGGCGTGTCGAGCAGAAA
>JANNXB010000146.1:0-20072 GCA_031409355.1 Betaproteobacteria bacterium
CAGCACCCAGACTTCGGCCTGGCATTCGGCGGGGGGCAGTTCGCCCATCGCCGAGGACAGGATCTGGTTGCGCAGTTCGGATCTTATTCCCTCGGCCTCGAGGAGGTTGCGGGAATGGTGGGCGAGGACGAGGTTGTGCGAGGAGAAAACCCTCTTCATTACAGCGAAAACAGCGCGTCCGCCTTGGCGGCGCAGATGAAGTCGTTTTCCGACAGGCCGCCGATGGCGTGGGTTGAATACTCGACGCGGCACTTGTTGTAGCCCACCTGTAAGTCGGGGTGGTGGTCTTCGCGGTGCGATATCCAGGCCAGTGCGTTGACGAAGGCCATGGTCTCGAAATAGTTCCTGAACGGGTAAAGCTTGACCAGCTTGCCGTCCTCGACGATCCAGGCCTTGAGTTGCTTCAGCATTTCCTTCGTCTGCTCCGCGTTGTAGGGCGCGGTGCCGCCTTCGCAGGGCTTGCAGTGCTTCTGCACGAGGTCGTTCATGCGGTCTTTAATCTTGCAATGCGAGTCGCGGCCGGGGGATGCGAATCGTAGAACGCCGAATGCAGCGGATCGGGCGTCAGGGTGGAGGCGTTGTCCTGGTAGAGCTTGACCAGCGCCTGCACCAGCTCGGCCGCGTTGGCGTGCGAGGCGGCGTAGGCGTCGGCTTCGAACTCGTGCTTGCGCGAGTGCAGGCTGGTGAGGGGCTGCAGGAAGAACGTGAACACCGGCGTCACCAGCACGAACAGGAGCAGGGCGGTGGCGGTGCTCTGCGTCGTCACGTTCAATCCGTTGTAGAACCAGGGCTGGTCGATCAGCTGCCCGAGCAGCCAGAGCAGCGCGAAGGACGCCGCGAACAGCACCGCGATGCGCTTCCAGACGTGGTGGCGCTTGAAGTGGCCCAGCTCGTGCGCGAGCACCGCCTCGATTTCGCCGGGCGCGAGGCGCGCGAGCAGGGTGTCGAAGAACACGATGCGCTTGGCGGCGCCGAAGCCGGTGAAGTAGGCGTTGCCGTGGCTGGAGCGCTTGGAACCGTCCATCACGTACAGGCCGCTGGAACGGAAGCCGCAGCGCGTGAGCAGGGATTCAATGCGCTCGGCGAGCGCGCGGTCGGCGAGGGGGCTGAACTTGTTGAACAGCGGCGCGATGAAGGTTGGATAGATCAGCAGCACCAGCAGGTTGAAGGAAGTCCAGGCGAGCCAGACCCAGGCCCACCACAGGCTACCCATCTGCGCCATCAGCCAGAGCACCAGCATGAGCAGCGGGATGCCGAGCGCTGCCGAGATCAGGGTCTGCTTGGCCAGGTCGATCAGGAACAGTTTCGGCGTCATGCGGTTGAAGCCGAAGCGCGCCTCGACCACGAAGGTGCGGTAGAGGGTGAGCGGCAGTTCGAGCAGCGAGAGCAGCAGCACCACCGAGACAATGAGCGCCACGCCGTGCGCGATGCCGCCCTCTGGCGCGACCCCCGACCAGGCGTCCGAGAGCCACTGCAGCGCGCCGCCGAAGGTGAGGGCCAGCGTGAGCGCGGCCGAGACGCAGACATCCAGCATCGCGACCTGCGTCTTGACCACGGTGTAGTCGGCGGCCTTTTGGTGCGCCGCGAGCGGAATCGTGCCGCTGAACGACTCGGGCACCGCCTCCCGGTGCGCGCGCACGTGGCTCGCCTGGCGCGCGGCCAGCCACAGGCGCGTGCCGGTCGCGAGGGCGAGCGCGGCGAGGAACAGCCATGTAAAAGCGTTATTCATGCGTGAGAGAATACGTCATGGCGGCAGATTCCAACAATTTGATCTGGATCGACATGGAAATGACCGGTCTGGTTCCCGAAACCGACCGCATCATCGAGATCGCCGTGATCATCACGGATTCGCAGCTCAACCTGATCGCCGAGGGCCCGGTCCTGGTGGTGCACCAGCCCGATGAGGTGCTGGGCGCGATGGATTCCTGGAACCGCTCGGTGCACGGCAAATCGGGCCTGGTGGAGAAGGTCAAGGCCTCGCGCCTGGACGAAGCCACCGTCGAGCGCCAGACCCTTGAGTTCCTGAAGCAGCACGTGCCCGCGGGTGTCTCACCCATGTGCGGAAATTCCATCTGCCAGGACCGGCGCTTCCTCGCGCGCTGGATGCCGAAGCTGGAAACACATTTCCTGTACCGCAATCTTGACGTCTCGACGCTGAAGGAGCTGGTGAAGCGCTGGAAGCCGGAGATCGTCAAGGGCATGAAGAAGGAAGGCAAGCACGAGGCCCTCGCCGACATCTACGAGTCGATCGAGGAGCTGAAGTACTACCGCAAGCAGGTAATGACGATCTGAGCGAATTCAGGGACAGACCACGTTTTCCCTTCCGGAAAACGTGGTCTGTCCCTGAATATTCCTGCGGCGGGGGCTTGTTCGCCTGGCTCGCCGCCGCGGCAGCCACCGCATTCGACACGCCCGCCGCATCGCCGCCCGAGACCTGCACCGTGGGCGAGGCGAACTTGATGCCGTTCTCGTCGAAGGCCTTCTTGATCAGCGCGTTGGCCTTGCGCCGGATCACGAACTGCTCGCCGGGCCGTGTCTTCATCTTCACGCGCACCTGGATCGCGAAGTCGCCGAAGGCATCGACGCCCTGCATCTTCATCGGTTCCATGATGTGCGGCGCGTGCTCCAGGTCGGCGGCGAGCTTCTCGCCGATCTCCTTGAATTCACCGACGCGGAACGCGTCGTCCAGCAGCAGGAACACGCCGGTGATGATGTCGCGCACCAGGGTCTGCGCGCCGAAGCCGATCGCCAGGCCGATGACGCCGGCGCCGGCCAGCAGCGGCCCGATGTTCACACCGATCGCCGATCGCCGAGAGCAGCAGCATCATCGTCATCACCACGAGCACCACCACGAGGAACTTGCGCGCCAGCGGCAGCAGGGTGCGCGCGCGCATGGTGGGTTCCACCATCACGCCGTTCACCTGCGCAAGCAGCTGGCGCGCCTGCGCGTCGGTGAGCTGCGACAGCAGCGCGTCGACGTCGGCGGGGGCGAGCTTCTCGGGAACGGCCGGCGGCGGCGCGGCCGCGGCGTTGTCTTTCTTGCTTTGGGCGAGACCCGCCCCAGGCAGCGTGCAAGCGAGCGCGCACAGCAGGGCGAGCAGCGCCCGCGTCACTCGACTTCGACGATGCACTCGATCTCGACCGGGATGCCCATCGGCAGCGAGCCCATGCCGACCGCCGAGCGCGCGTGCTTGCCGGCCTCGCCCAGCACTTCGACGAACAGGTCCGAGCAGCCGTTGATCACCTTCGGATGGTCGGTGAATTCTGGCACCGCGTTCACCATGCCGAGCACTTTCACCACGCGCTTCACCTTGTCCAGGCTGCCCAGTTCCGTGCGCATCACCGCGAGCAGGTCCAAGCCGACCGAGCGCGCGTGCTGGTAGGCCTGCTCGACGGTAAAGTCGCGCCCGACCTTCCCCGTCGGGCGATGGCCGCTGGCGTCCACGCGCGGGCCCTTGCCCGCGAGAAATAGCAGGTTCCCGACGCGCACCGCGTTGACGTAGTTGGCGACCGGGGCGGAGACGGTGCCGAGGTCGATGCCAAGCTTCTTCAGGTTGGCTTCGGCGCTCATTGCAGCGGCACCACTTTCCCCGGGTTCATCAATCCTTCCGGGTCGAACACTTTTTTGATGTCGCGCATGAGATCCATCATGTCGTCGCCCAGTTCCATGCGCATGGAATCCATCTTGCCCATGCCGATGCCGTGCTCGCCGGTGCAGGTGCCTTCCATCTTCAGCGCGCGCTCGACCAGCCGCGCATTGATCGTCTTGGATTCCTCGAGTTCGGCCTTGCTGGCCGGGTCGATCAGGATCACGAGGTGGAAGTTGCCGTCGCCGACGTGGCCGAAGAGCGGCACCGGCAGGGAGGATTTCGCCAGGTCCTTCGCCGTCTCGGTGACGCATTCGGCGAGGCGCGAGATCGGCACGCAGACGTCGGTCGACACCGCGCGCGAGCCGGCCTTCAGCTGCAGGCAGGCGAAGTAGGCGTTGTGGCGCGCCTCCCAGAGCTTGCTGCGGTCCTCCTGGCGCGTCGCCCACTGGAAGTCCATGCCGCCGTTGTCCTTCGCGATCTCCTGCACCATTTCGGCCTGCTCGACCACGCCCGCCTCGGTGCCGTGGAATTCCAGCAGCAGCGTCGGCTGCTCGCGGTGGCTGGTCTTGTTGTGCGCGTTCAGCGCCTTCATGGTGAGCGCGCACAGCAGCTCGCTGCGCGCGATCGGGATGCCCGCCTGCAGGGTCTGGATCACGGTCTTCGCCGCGCCGTCGATGGCGGCAAACGAGCAAACCGCGGCCGACATGGCCGCCTGCACCGGGTGCAGCTTGACGGTCACCTCGGTGATGATGCCCAGCGTCCCCTCGGAACCGACGAACAGGCGCGTCAGGTCGTAGCCGGCGGCCGATTTCTTGGCGCGGCGCGACGTCTGGATGATGCGGCCGTCGGGCAGCACCACCTTCAGCGACATCACGTTCTCGCGCATCGTCCCGTAGCGCACCGCGTTGGTGCCCGAGGCGCGTGTCGCGGTCATGCCGCCCAGCGTCGCGTCGGCGCCCGGATCGATCGGAAAGAACAGGCCCGTGTGTTTAATATGTTCGTTGAGCTGCTTGCGCGTGACGCCCGCCTGCACCACCGCGTCGAGGTCCTCCTCGTGCACCGCGAGCACCTGGTTCATCTGCGAGAGATCGATGCACACGCCGCCCTTGACCGCGAGGATGTGGCCTTCCAGCGACGTGCCGACGCCGTAGGGGATCATCGGCACGCGGTGCGTGCGGCAGATATTGACCACGTCCCTGACTTCTTCAGTTGTTTTTATAAAAACAACAACATCAGGAAGCGCGTAGGGGAAGTAGGACTCGTCCTTGCCGTGGTGCTCGCGCACCGCATGCGAAGTGGAGACGCGGTCGCCGAGCAGGGCTTTCAGCTCGGAGACCACCGATTGGTCGAACTCGCGGGCTTTGTTCATGGTGGTTTTATTTTAACTTTATCTCGCCTTCGAAAGGCACCTTCAGCCCGAGCGCCGGGATCTCCAGCGTCACCTTCACGGCGAGGGTTTCGTCGCCGCCAAGGCGCTGTGCGCCGGGTTTCCCCTCCAGGGCTTGCTGCACCGCCTGTTCGATCTCGCGCTGCGAGCCGACCCCGACCATTTTCAGGAACTTGCGGATGCTTAGGTTGAAAGTTTCCTGATCCACGCTACCTCCCGTTGAGTATCCGTTGTGACAGTACTTTGCCCAGTTCGACGCCCCACTGGTCGAAGCTGTTGATGTTCCAGAGCACGCCCTGGGTGAAGACCTTGTGCTCGTAGAGCGCGAGCAGGCGGCCGAGGCCGCGTGCCGTGACCTGCTTGAATGTCAGGATGCTGGACGGCCGGTTGCCGGGATGGCGCCGATGCGGCGGCAGCGTGGCGTCTTCGGTGCCATACGCAAGTGCGTCGGCCTGCGCGTGCGCATTGGCCGACAGGGCCTCGCTTACCGAGCAATCGATGAAATCCGCCGCCACCGGCTGAGGGCCCTGGTGCAGCAGCTGCATGAACGCATGTTGCGCCGGCGTGCCCTCGGCGCCGAACAGCACCGGGGCGGTGGCGTAGCCCACCGGCCGGTCCTCGCGATCGACGCCCTTGCCGTTGGATTCCATCTCCAGCTGCTGCAGGTACGCGGGCAGCAGGCGCAGGCGGTGCGCGTAGGGCAGCACCGCGTGCGCGCCGGTGCCGAGGAAATTCACGTTCCAGATTCCGAGCAGCGCCAGCAACGCCGGCACGTTGCTCTCGAGCGGCTCGTCCCGGAAATGCTGGTCCATCTCGCGCGCCCCGGCGAGGAATTCCGCGAACGCCGTTTCCCCGATGGCGAGCAGTCCCGCGAATCCCGCGGCCGACCACACCGAGTAGCGGCCGCCTACCGATTCGGGCATCGGCAGGACTTCGCTCGCGCCGAACTGGTCAGCGGCTCCTGCATTTGAGGTTACTGCAAGGATGTTGGTGTAGCCGAGGCGGCGGGCCGCGGTCGCGTTCGACATCGTCTCCTGCGTCGTGAAAGTCTTCGAGACGACAACGATCAGCGTCGTACTCGGTTCGGCGCCCGCCAGCGCGCGCTCGAGTTCGACCGGATCGATGTTGGCGACGAAGCGCACGTCCAGCAAGCCGTCGGCGAAGGCGTCCGCGAGCAGCCGCGGGCCGAGGTCCGAGCCGCCGGTGCCGAGGTTCACGATGCGCCGGTAGGTTTTCTTCTCCCGGATTTTCCTGCCCAAGGACAGGAAATCAGACCCGGCGCCCTCCGCGCGCAGCGCCGTGTGCGTCACGGCGCGGTCCTCCGTTGTATTGATGGCCTGGCCGGCAAAGAGCGCGGCGCGCCATTCGGCGAAGCCGCGCTCGGCGGCGAGTTGTGCGAGCAGCCTTAGCGTTAGCATGCCCACGCGCTGGCGCGAATAGTCGAGCTGCACGCCGGGCGCTTCCGCAATCAGCTGCCGCGCGCGCCCCGGGTCGCCGGCCGCGAGCTCGGCCAGCCGCGCCGTGCGCCAGGTGTCGGCGTGCGTCTCGAGCTTCTTCCACGCCGGGCAGGCTAGCGGTGAAGTCGTGTTCATCCGAGAGGGGTCATCCACCACCGTAACGATACAGGCGATAGCGCTCGCCCCGGTCGCCCGGGCGGCCGACGTCGGCCAGTTTGCGCCAGCCCGGCCCCGGCGTGATCTCCTGGCGCGGGTGCCCCTGCACGATGGCGTACGCGCATTTGGGCTTTGTGGTGCCGGGCTTTGCGGTACCGGGGGGCTCCAGCGGCTGCGTGCGGATGCCGGCGTGATAGCTGAACGCGGCGCGCTGCGGCATGGCGAGGGCGCTCTGCGCGACGCAGCCGGCACTTGCCGGGATCGTCGACTTCAGCTGCAGCGCGACGCTGCGGTAACTCTTGACGTGATCGGCCCAGGGCATCCACAGCGTGGCAAAGGTTCCCCATAGCAGCGCGATGCCGGCTGCCCAGCGCGTCACCCCGCGCGTGGGCGAGGGCGCGGCATAGAACATCAGGTAGGCCCAGCCGAGCGTCATCGCGAGCGCCGCGGCGAAGGGCAGCAGTTCGAACTGGGCGGCGAAGCCGGGCGCGGTCTTGGCGAAATTGTTCGCGATCTTCGGCGGCAGGCCGCTCTGCATCGCGAAGTAGCCCAGCCACACCAGCGCCGCGAAGAAGGTGAAAGTCATCACGCCGAACCAGTCGAGCGCGTTGGCGGCGCCGCGGCGCAGCCGCGCCACGCCCTGCGCGCCCAGCAGCGCGAGCGGCGCGAGCAGCACGATCACGTTGATGTCCTGCTGCGGGCCGAGCCAGGCGATCGCGGGCAGCGCGAGGAGCGAGGCCGCGAGCGGCACGAAAATGCGCGGCGCGCGCCATTCGCGGCGCAGGCGCAGCGCGGCGTACAGCGCCAGCGGCCAGGCCGGCCAGGCCGCCCAGCTCGCCACCGCCAGGTAGTAGCGCAGGTTGGCGCCGAACTCACCGCGCGCATGGGTGGCTCCGTGCCACCAGACCTGCGCAAGCTCGGGGGAGCGTAGTGCCAGCGCGAGCGGCCAGGAAACGGCCAGCACGGCGAAGGCGGCGAGCGCCGCGCCGAAGAAGCGCCAGGCGCGGGCGTTGCGCCAGTCGTCGCAGACGAGATGCGCGACAAGCGCGGTGGCGCCCAGCACCACCGGCATCACAGGCCCGGTGGAGAGGAACGCGATGCCGAGGGAAGCACCAAAGGCGAGCCCATGCTTTGCTTTTTTTTCTCTTGAAAGCATCAAAAAGCAAAGCGCCGCGCAACTCGCCGCCAGCGTCGCCAGGTCGGGCACCGCTTCGTGCGCGTGCACGATGAGGCCCACCGAGCCCAGCAGCAGCAGCGTGGCGGTGGCGCCCGTCCCACGCGCCTCGTCCCTGGCGCTCGTCTGCGGCGCTTCGCCCTTCGCGCTGGTCGCATGGCGCGCGGCGAGGTAGAGGAACCACAGCGCGGCCATCATCGCCACGCCGCTGGCGAGGCGCACCGCGTTATGGAAGCCGAGCAGCCAGCCGAAAGCCTTGCCGAAAGCGAGCGCGAGCCAGTGGTAGAACGGCGGATCCTCGAGCCAGGGTTCGCCGGCGATGCGCGGCACCACCCAGTCGCCCGAGAGGTGCATCTGGTGCACGACCTCGATGGCGATGACGTCGAACGCGCGCCAGGGATCGTGCCCGACCAGCCCCGGCGCGACAAACGTCAGGGCGATCAGGATCAGTACGGTGTGCGAGGGCGGTAAAGCAAGGCGGGGCAGCATGACCCCGAAAATCGGCTAGGCGACCGGCTTTTTCTTGCTGGAGTAGCGGCGCTTGAACTTCTCGATCCGGCCGGCGGTGTCCATCACCTTTTGCTTGCCGGTGTAGTGCGGGTGCGACTCGGAGGAGATTTCGACCTTGATCACGGGATATTCCTTGCCGTCGGTCCACTTCATGGTCTCGCGGCCCTTGGTGTCGATCGAGGCGCGCGTGAGGAAGGAATGGTTGGCGGCGGTGTCGTGGAAGATCACCGGTTGGTAGCTGGGGTGGATGCCTTGTTTCATGGGCTTCGCTTTCTAAAAGAGGCGCGGATTATACATACAAATCAACCCCTTCGCATAGACTCGAAGAACTCCGCATTTTGCTTGGTGGCTTTGACTTTATCGATCAGGAATTCGGCTGCTTCCAGCTCGTCCATGGGGTAGAGGAGCTTCCTCAGCACCCAGATCTTCTGCAGCAGCTCCTTCGGGATCAGCAGTTCCTCGCGCCGGGTGCCGGAGCGGTTGACGTTGATCGCCGGGAAGATGCGCTTCTCGTGCATGCGGCGGTCGAGGTGGATCTCGAGGTTGCCGGTGCCCTTGAATTCCTCGTAGATCACGTCGTCCATGCGGCTGCCGGTGTCGATCAGGGCGGTGGCGATGATGGTGAGCGAGCCGCCTTCCTCGACGTTGCGTGCCGCGCCGAAGAAGCGCTTGGGCTTCTGCAGCGCATTCGCGTCCACGCCGCCCGTGAGCACCTTGCCCGAGGCCGGCTGCACCGCGTTGTAGGCGCGCGCGAGGCGGGTGATGGAATCGAGCAGGATGACGACGTCCTTCTTGTGCTCGACCAGGCGCTTGGCCTTCTCGATCACCATTTCGGCGACCTGCACATGGCGCGAGGCCGGTTCGTCGAAGGTGGAGGCGACAACCTCGCCCCTCACCGAGCGCGACATCTCGGTCACTTCTTCCGGGCGCTCATCAATCAACAAGACGATTAGCGCGACTTCCGGATGGTTGGCGACGATGGCGTGCGCGATGTGCTGCAGCATCACCGTCTTGCCGGCCTTGGGCGGCGAAACGATCAGGCCGCGCTGGCCCTTGCCGATCGGCGCGATGATGTCGATGATGCGGCCGGTGATGTTCTCCTCGGCCTTGATCTCGCGCTCGAGCTTGAAGGCCTTCTCCGGATGGAGGGGGGTAAGGTTCTCGAACAGGATCTTGTGCTTTACCGCGTCGGGCGCCTCGCCGTTGACCTTGTCCACCTTGACGAGTGCGAAGTAGCGCTCGCCGTCCTTCGGCGTGCGGATCTCGCCCTCGATGGTGTCGCCGGTGTGCAGGTTGAAGCGGCGGATCTGGGAAGGGCTGACGTAGATGTCGTCGGTGGAGGCGAGGTAGGAGGTTTCGGGTGAGCGCAGGAAGCCGAAGCCGTCGGGCAGCACTTCGAGCGTGCCGTCGCCGAAAATGGACTCGCCCTTCTTCGCCTGCGCCTTGAGCATGGCGAAGACGAGGTCCTGTTTGCGCATCCGGTTGGCGCCCTCGACGCCGGCCGTGGTCGCCGTCTCGAGCAGTTCGGATACGTGGAGGTTCTTGAGTTCTGAAAGTTGCATGTGTCTGCTTTGCCGGGACGAAAGAAGTGATGCGTGAATAGAGTTCGGCCTTTGTTGCTGCCGATTTCTTCTAGAAGGAAGATGCGCTTGACCCAGCGCGGGGTGGGGCTGCGCCGTCGTCCAATCCGGCGCAGTTACGGCTCAGAGAGTAGGGTTTTTAGATATTGCTGTCAAGGAAGGCGGTGAGCTGGGATTTGGAAAGCGCGCCCACTTTGGTGGCTTCCACGTTGCCGTTCTTGAACAGCATCAGGGTGGGGATGCCGCGGATGCCGAACTTGGCCGGCGTCGACTGGTTCTCGTCCACGTTGATCTTGGCGACCTTGAGCCGGCCGCCGTATTCCTTGGCCACCGCCTCCAGGATGGGGGCGATCGACTTGCAGGGGCCGCACCATTCGGCCCAGTAGTCCACCAGCACCGGGACCTCGGACTTCAGGACCTCGGGCTCAAAACTGTCGTCTGTCACGTGCTGAATAGCATCACTGCTCATGTTTTCTCGGTTCGTAAGATGCGGGGGGGGTGCTGCAGGAAGTCCTATTATGAGGCTTCCTTTCCGTGCTGGGCTGAATCCATGCTAAGGTATTGATTAATATGACTTACGTTGTCACCGAATCCTGCATCAAATGCAAGTACACGGACTGCGTCGACATCTGCCCGGTGGACTGCTTCCGGGAGGGTCCGAACATGCTGGTCATCGACCCCGACGAATGCATCGACTGCACCCTGTGCGTGGCCGAATGCCCGGTGGAAGCCATCTTCGCCGAGGACGACGTCCCCGACGACCAGCAGGAGTGGATCGCCCTAAACAAGGAACTGGCGGCCGGCTGGAAGCCGCTGATCGCGCGCAAACCTGCCCCCCCGGACGCGGACCAATGGACCAAGATCAAAGAAAAAAAGCACTTGCTGGAGCGTTAATCGCCCTGCTACTTGCCGGGAGCGCCTGGGGGCAAAACCCCCTGAGCATCCTCGGCAAGGTGGTTTCCACCTCCATGGACGCGCGGACCAAGGCCGAAGTGACCGCGGACGCCGAAATCGGCGCCGGCGCCTCGAAACGGCTACTGGACAGCAAGAAGGCGGAATGGGCGGGCGTCACTGTGCTCGTGTTCGCGCAGCACGCGGTCATCGCGGGCGCGGTGAAGACGGCGGAAGTGAAGAAGCTGGTCGAAGACATCGTGCGGCAGGACAAGCGCATCCGCTCGCTTAAGAACGAACTGCTGGTGGGCGACGCCGCGAGCTTCGCGAGGGACACCGCGCTGGAGGCGGAGATAAACGCCACCCTGACCGCGGCCAAGGGCGTCTCGTCCGTCAACATGCGCTGGTCGGCCACCGGCGGACGCGTGGTGGTGATGGGTGTCGCCCAGTCCCAGCAGGAGTCCGATACTGCGAAGCAAAAAATCCGCGGCGTAAAAGGGGTGAAGGCGCTGGCGTCGCATTTACGGGTTGTGCCGGCGAAAAAATAGTGAAACGCCGGTAACGATCGCGTCATTTGGCTGCTCTAAGCTGTGCCCATGAAACAGGCAGAGCTTGCATTCACCGCCGTGTTCCTCAAGGGCAAGCACGGCTACACCGGATTCGTCGAGGAGCTGCCCGGCGTCAATTCGCAGGGACAGACGATAGAGGAAGCGCGCGAAAACCTGCAGCGCCTCGCCGCGGTGGTATTCAACGAGGAACGCATGCAGTCCGAGGAGCTGCTGGAGGGCAAGGAAGTCGTGCGGGAGCGCTTCCGGGTCCTCGTCCCCAGGATCTGACAGAAGTAGGGCTTACACTGCCGCCGGATGGCCCCCGCCGCAGGCTCCCTCGGACCGCTCTCCAAGGCAGATCTCTTCGCACGCCTCGCGGCCGGCCACGCCGCGGGCATCACCGTCGTCACCCCCAATCGCCGCCTCGCACAGGTGCTGCGGGCTGAATTTGATTTCTTCCAGACGAGCAAAGGCCTGACTGTCTGGGAAGACGCGGACATCCTGCCGTTGTCCTCCTTCGTCGAGCGCGCCTATGAGGATGCGCTGTACGCCGACGCCGCCGAGCCGCTGCCGATGCTGCTCACCGCCGCGCAGGAGCGCGAGCTGTGGGAAGAGGCGATTCGCGGCTCGCAGTGGGCCGGCGTGCTGCTCGACGTGCCGCGTACCGCGAAGGGCGCGGCAGAGGCCTGGAAGCTCGCCCACCAATGGCGCATCGCGGGAGCGCTGGAGAAGTTCCAGGACACCGAGGATGTGCGCGCCTTCGCCGACTGGGCGCGCGCCTACGCGAAGCGCTGCCGCAAGGACCGGCTGAGCGACTCGGCGTCGCTGTTCGACCTGGCCTTCGTCGCCAAGAAGCCGAAGCTCCTCGTTGCCTACGCCTTCGACATGGTCTCGGCGCGGGAGAAGGATTTCTTCACCCGCTTCGAGTTCGCGGAATGCAAACCCGAGGCCAGGCAGGGCGAGGTCGTCCGCATGTCCTTCGCCTCGCCCAGGGATGAACTCGACACCGCCGCCCACTGGGCGCGCTCGCGGCTGGGGGCTGGCTCGAAGCGGGTGGGCGTCGTTGTGCTCGACCTCGACCGGCGCCGGCGCGAGGTGGCGCGCGTGTTTGCCCGCGCCATGGGATCGAGCGCGCCGTTCAACATTTCCGTCGGCGAGCGGCTCTCCGACTATCCGCTGGTGTCGTTCGCCCTGAATCTTCTGGAATTTTCTTCCGCGGAAAAGCCGTATGAGGACGTCAGCCGTCTCCTGCGCTCCCCGTTCCTCGGCGGCGCGGAGACCGAGATGGCCGCGCGCGCGCTGCTCGATGCGCGCCTGCGCCGGAATGCGCCGGCGACTCTGTCGCTGCCGAAGCTGATTGGATTGATTGAGGGGAATCTCCAGGACCGGCTGAAAAAAGTGTTCGAACTCAAGCCCCAGGGGCAATCTCCGCAGAGCTGGGCGGAGCACTTCACGAACGTCCTCAAGGCCGCCGGCTTCCCCGGCGAACGCACGCTGGACTCGGCCGAGTACCAGACGCAGGCACGCTTAAACGAAGTGTTGGGTGAATTTGCGAGGCTCGGCATTGTTTCTCCTTCTTTTTCTTCCAGGAGATCTTTTGCTCAACTGCGCCGCCTCTGCACGGAAACGCTGTTCCAGCCCGAATCCACGGACGCTCCAGTGCAGGTGCTCGGCCTGCTGGAATCCGTTGGCCTGGAGTTCGACGCGCTTTGGGTGTGCGGCCTCACCGACGACGCCTGGCCGCTGCGCTCGCGGCCGAATCCATTCCTGCCGCTCGGGCTGCAGCGCATGGCGGGCATTCCCGAATCGTCGGCCGAAGGCTCGCTCGAGCTCGACCGCCGCCTCACGGCGGGCTGGCGCGGCGCGGCGCAGGAGGTGGTGTTCTCCTGGCCGCGGCGCATCGAGGACCGCGACCTCGCGCCGAGCCCGCTTATCCTGTCCGTCGAGGAACAGGCGCCGGAGGTCCCGGCGTACGCGTCCTGGCGTGACCTGATCTTCGCCGCGCGCAAGACCGAGGCGCTGGAAGACGCCAAGGCGCCGCCGGTCGCGGCGAAAACCTTCGGCGGCGGCACGCGCGTGCTGGCGGACCAGTCGGCCTGCCCGTTCCGCGCTTTCGCGCGCTGGCGCCTCGGCGCGCAGAAGCTGGAGTCGCCGGAGCAGGGCCCCGGTGCGATCGATCGCGGCACGCTGCTGCACGCCCTGATGGCGGGGATATGGCGCGAAGCGAAAACGCTTTCCGGATTGACTGAAGAAATCATCGTCAAGAGTTCGAAAGCAGCCGTTGCTGAAATGGGCCTCGAAGGCCGCTTCGCCGAGCTCGAAGTCCAGCGCCTCATCACGCTCGCGAACGACTGGCTCGATGTCGAGCGCGGGCGCGCGCCGTTCGAAGTCGTGCACGTGGAGCAGAAGCGGACCCTGCGCGTCGCCGGCCTGGAATTCTCCGGGCGCATCGACCGCATGGACCGGCTGACAGAAGGTGAAATGCGCGGCTCGCACGTATTGATCGACTACAAGACCGGCAGCCGCGTGACGTCCAAGGACTGGGAAGGGCCGCGGCCGGACGATCCGCAGCTGCCGATCTATGCCGTCACCGCCGAGGAAGACGTCTCGGCGCTCGCGTACGCCAAGTTGCGCGCGGGGGACATGAAGTTCAGCGGGTTTTCCCTCGCCAAGAACCAGCTGCCCGACGTGAAGCAGGCCAAGTCCTGGAGCGGCCTCGTCGAGGACTGGAAGAAGGATCTGGAAACGCTGGCCGGCGGCTTCGCCTCGGGCGAGGCGGCGGTGGATCCCAAGTACCAGCGCAACCTGAAGACCTGCCAGAACTGCGACCTGCATCCGCTCTGCCGGGTGCACGAAAAGCTGGACGCGGTCGAGGACGACGAAGGCGAGGGGGCCGATGGGTAGCAAGCAAAATGCGGGCGCCCCCCCCGCGATCGCCGACCAGCCGGCGCGCGAGCGCGCGCTCGACCCGTCGCGCTCGTTCATCGTGCAGGCACCGGCGGGCTCGGGCAAGACCACGCTGCTCGTCGGCCGCTACCTGGAGCTGCTGCGCCGCGCGCGCGCGCCCGAGGAAATCGTCGCCATCACCTTTACGCGCAAGGCCGCCGCCGAAATGCGCAAGCGCGTGCTGGCGTCGCTGGACAATGCTGGAGAAATTGCGCACCGCCTGCGCATCGAGACCATCGACGCCTTCTGCGCCTCGATCGCGCGCCAGCTGCCGGTGCCGGCGCAGTTCGGCGTGCCGCCCGGCATCGTCGACGACGCCGACGACCTTTACCGCGAGGCGGCGGCGAATACGCTTGCGCTGATCGAGACCCGCGAGTACGGCGACGCGGTGGCGAAGCTGCTCTCGCACCTGGACAACAACGTCGCCAACGCCGCCTCGCTCATCGCCGGCATGCTCAAGCGGCGCGACCAGTGGCTGCGCAAGACCGGCGGCGCGCCCACGCGCGAGGCGCTGGAAGCGGCTCTCGCTGCCGAACGGGCAAGGCTCCTGCAAAAGGCGCGGGACGTCGATCCTCGAGCGACGCCGGAATTCGCGTTTCAGGTTTTGACTTTGAAGAATACTTTCAACAAGAAAAAACCGGAGGCCAGGGCACTCGAGGGGAACGAAGCCTTGCGTCTCGCGCTGGTTTCGCTCAAGACCCTCCCTCCCGGGAAATACCGCGACGAGCAATGGGCCACGCTGGAGGCGATGCTGGCGCTACTGCCGGTGGCCGCGGCGCAACTGAAGCTCGTCTTCGCCGCGCGCGGCGAGGCCGACTTCACCGAGATCGCGCAGGGCGCGGTGCGCGCGCTGGGCAGCGTGGACGACCCCTCCGACCTGCTGCTAAAGCTCGACCAGAAGATTTCGCACCTCCTCGTCGACGAGTTCCAGGATACCTCCATCAGCCAGTGGGAACTGCTGGAGCGCCTCACGTCAGGGTGGCAGCCCGGCGACGGCCGCACCCTCTTCGTCGTGGGCGATCCGATGCAATCCATCTACCGCTTTCGCGAGGCCGAGGTCGGCCTGTTCCTGCGTGCGCGCCGGCAGGGACTGCCGAACGTGAAGCTGGAGCCTTTGGCGCTTACGACCAACTTCCGCTCGCAGGAAGGACTGGTCGTTTTCTTCAACGAGGCATTCAGGAAAGTGTTGCCGGAACAGGAAGACGAAACCTCCGGCGCAGTGCCGTATTCGCGCGCCTCGCCGCACCATCCGGCGCTGCCCGGTCCCGCCGCGACCTGGCATTGCTTCCCCGGGCCGAGGGAGGAAGCGAACCAGATCGTGAAACTCATCGTGGAGGAAGAGGGGAAAAATGCGGGCACCAAAGCCCTCCTCGTGCGCAGCCGCGGCGCGCTGGCGGAGATCGTGCCCGCCCTGAAAGCCGCCGGCCTGCGCTTTCGCGCCATCGAGATCGAGCCCTTGGGCGCAAAGCAGGTGGTGCAGGACCTGTTTGCCCTCACGCGCGCGCTGACGCACCTTGCCGACCACATTGCCTGGCTCGCGATCCTCCGCGCCCCGTGGGTGGGCCTTACGCTAAGTGAGCTGCTCGCTGTCGTTCCCGCGAAAGCGGGGACCCAGGTTTTCTGGAACTTGATCCAGGACCATCCCAAACTTGACCGCTTCCGCGCCGTGATCGCCCCCGCCCTCGCCAACCGCCAGCGCGGCACCCTGCGCGAGCGTGTCGAGGGCGCCTGGCTCGCGCTGGGCGGCCCCGCCTGCCTGGGAGGAGAACCCGGGGATCCCTCCGCGCTCGAAGATGCAGGCGTCTACCTCGACGCACTGGAAGAACTGGAAGAGGCGGGCGAGGTGGACTTCGCGCGCCTCGAGGAGACGCTGGACGAGCTCTACGCCCAGCCCGATCCCGCCGCGGGCGAATCGGACCTGCAGATCATGACGATCCACAAGGCCAAGGGACTGGAGTTCGACACCGTCATTGTTCCCGGACTGCAGCGCGGACCCGGACGCATCGACACCCCGCTGATCCGCTGGAAGGAAGTGCCCGGCCCGTCACTGCTTCTCGCGCCCATCAAAGAGACCGGCAGCGACGACGAGCCCGCCTACAAGTACCTCGCCGACCTCGACCGGGAGGCCGAGGACACCGAGGCCGCGCGCCTGCTCTACGTCGCCGCCACGCGCGCCATCTCGCGCCTGCACCTCATGGCCTGCGCGAAGACCGACGACGAGGGCGCCGTCAAGCCGCCCACGAAGCGCTCGCTCCTGGCGCGCGCCTGGAAGGTCGCGCGCGAGCATTTCCCCGACACGCTCGCACGCCCGGCAGAGTCCGCGGCCGCTGCCGCGCTGCCGCCGCAGACGCTGCGCCGCTTGCCTGCCGATTTCAAGCTCCCCGATCCACCTCCGCCCGCCCAATGGTCCGCGCCTCTCGCGGGCCGGGACGAAGAGCCGATCGAATTCTCCTGGGCCGGCGAATCCGCGCGGCATGTCGGCACTGTCGTGCACCGCTGGTTGCAGCGCATGGCGGAAGACTCGCTACAGGGTTGGAATGTCGCGCGCATCGACACTTTGCGTCCCGCCATCGAGAAGGACCTGAAACGCCGCGGCGTCGAGAATCCCGTACCAGCCGCTGCCACTGCGATCGCCGCCCTGAAAGGCGCCCTCTCCGACGAGCGCGGCCGCTGGATCCTCGGACCGCATCCCGAGGCGCGTACCGAATTGCGCATACGCACCCCCGCGGGCCGCTACATCATTGACCGCCTGATCGTCGATGCGCAGGGCGTTCGCTGGGTCATCGACCACAAAACCGGCCACCGCGAAGGCGGCAATGTCGAAGCGTTTCTTGATTCAGAGCGCGAGCGTTATGCGGGACAACTGGACGCCTACGCAATTGCGCTGGGCGGGGCGACCAAAGGCCTCTACTTTCCACGGCATGCCGGATGGAGGCAGTGGTAGGCCTATAAAACGAAAACGGCGACCGCCGGAGCGGTCGCCGCGATTGCGGACGGACCTTGATTACTTCTTGCTGGTGACGTCCTTCTTGTCCTTGCTGGTGACGGCGCCGCCGCTCTTGGTCTTGACCTCGGTGGCCGGCGCTTTTTCCTTCTTCTCCCGCTTCTCGACCTTGGGTAGCTCGCCGCCCTTGGGCTTGTCCTTGACCTCTTTCCTGCCCACCTGACCGTCCTTGGTCGTGACGGCGCCCCCGCCCTTGGTGGTGGGGTCCTTGGCTTGCGCGGCGGCGTTGAAGCTGGTGGCGGCGAACAGGGCCGCGACGGCGACTGACAACAGCGTTTTCATGGATTTCTCTCCCTGGTAGGTTGATTGGCGGGGGTGGCGTCTTGGTGCGTTTGTCCCGGTGGGGCATTGTAGACTGGGATTTCTCAAAAGGAAGGGACCATGAGCCGCGCTCTTTGCATCCTCGTTTCCGCCCTCTGCGTGGGTGCCTGCGCCAGCGGACCGGAGGTAAAACCCGTCGCCACGCCCCTCGCGGTCGCCGAGCTCGCGCCCACCGGCAAGCTGCGCGCGGTCATCAACCTGGGCAACGCCGTCCTCGCAAAGAAGGAGGCGAACGGGGAGCCCGGCGGCGTGTCGGTGGACCTCGCGCGCGAGCGCGCTCGCCGGCTCGGCGTGCCGGTGGAACTGGTGGCCGTCACCTCCGCCGCGCAGGCGGTCGAGACTCTCAAGGCCGGCCGCGTGGACGTGGGCTTCTTCGCCATCGACCCCGCGCGCGGCGTCGACACCTCGTTCACCGGCCCCTACGTGCAGATCGAGGGCGCCTACCTGGTGCGCAACGACTCTGCGTTGCGCAGCAACGACCAGGTGGACCGCGACGGCATCCGCGTGGCCGTGGGCAACAAGAGCGCCTACGACCTCTACCTCACGCGCGAACTGAAGAAGGCGAAGATCGAGCGCGTGACCACCTCGCAGGAGGTGGTGAACCACTTCATCGCCAACAAACTCGACGCCGCCGCCGGCGTGAAGCAGCAGCTCGAGCTGGACGCGAAACGCGTCGCGGGCCTGCGCCTGCTTCCCGGGCGCTTCATGGTGATCAACCAGGCGATGGGCATGCGCCTGGGGCGCGCGGAGGGTGCAAAGTACCTCGGCGCGTTCGTCGAGGACATGAAGGCTTCGGGCTTCGTCGCGACGGCATTGCAAAGGCACGCCATCGAAGGCGCCGCGGTCGCGCCGGCAGGTGGCGCGCCCTAGTATAAATCGTCAGCCCGATTTAGTTTTGCCTAGAAGATCGACAGACCGCCGTCGACCATCAGCGTCGCGCCGGTGACGAAGGAAGCCTCGTCGCTCGCCAGGAAAAGTATTGGCAAGGCAATTTCCCGCGGATCCGCCCAGCGGCCGATGAGCGAAGTGGCGTCGCGCTCGACCTTGAGTTTCTCGATGTCCTTGCCGGCTGCCTTTGCCTTGTTGACATGGAAGTCGGTCAGCGTGGAACCGGGGCACACGGCGTTGACGCGGATGCCGTGCGCCGATTCCTCGTGCGCCAGCGTGCGGGTGAGGGCGAGCATGCCGGCCTTGGTCGCGTCGTAGAGTCCCATGCCCTTGCGGCTGGCGACGGCATAGACAGATGAGACATTGACGATGGCGCCCTTGCGGCCCTTGCGCAGCGCGGGCAGGGCGGCCCTGCAGTAGTTGGCGGCGCCGAGGAGGTTCACGCCGACCACCGCCTGCCATTCGGCGGGCGTCGCCTCGCCGATCGGCGCGTAGTTGCGCATCGCGGCGTTGTTGACGAGCACGTCGAGCCTGCCGAAGGCGGCCAGGGCTTTCTCGACCGCTTCGAATGCCTTTGCCGCGTCGGCGACATCCGCGGCGAAGTCCACGCCCTGGCCCGGCGTCGAATCGACGACGAAAACCGAAGCGCCCTCCGCGCGAAACAAGGCCGCCGTGGCCGCGCCGATGCCCGCGCCGCCGCCGGTGATGAGGGTGGCTTTTCCCTTGAGTCGCATCCTAGTCCGCCGTGGCGCCCGTCTCGCGGATGACCTTGCCCCAGCGCGGGACTTCCTTCGCGATCCACTGGCGGAACTCCTCCGGCGAGGTCGCCACCACCTCGAACGCGAGCGCCTCGAGCTTGCCCTTTACGTCGGGCGTATTCGCGATGCGCACGATCTCGCGGTTGTAGCGCTCGATGATCGGCCGCGGCGTGGCGCCCGGCGCGAGGAAGCCGATCCAGGCCGTCGCCTCGAAGTCGGGATAGCCCTGCTCGATCATGGTCGGCACCTCCGGCGCGGCGGCGAAGCGCTTGCGCCCGGTCGCGGCGATGGCGCGCAGCCTGCCGTCCTTCATGTACTGCAGCACGTTGCCCGGCACGAAGAAGCCGGCCTGGATCTGCCCGCCGAGGAGGTCGGCGAGCACCGGCGGCGCGCCCTTGTAGGGCACGTGGACCACGTCGATCTTCGCCGCGGTCTTGAGCATCTCCATCGTCAGGTGCGAGGCGCTGCCGATCGACACCGAGCCGTACGACATCTTGCCGGGCTCGGCCCGCGCGCGCGCCACGAACTCGGCGACGTTCTTCACCGGCACGCTCGGCGGCACGACGAAGAACTGCGGCGTGGTCACCACAAGCGTGATGGGCGCGAGGTCCTTGACCGGGTCGTAGGTCATCTTCTTGAAGAGGGACTGGTTGATCGCGATCGGGCCGTTGAAGCCGATCAGCAGCGTGTGCCCGTCGGGGTCGGACTTGGCGACGAAGTCCGCGCCGATGTTGCCGCCGCCGCCGCCCTTGTTCTCGACGATTACCGGCTGGCCCACCGCCTTCGAGAGCTCGGGGGCGATGAGACGCGCGAGCACGTCGTTGGTGCTGCCGACGATCGGCACGATGATGCGCACGGGCTT
>JANNXB010000147.1:0-5201 GCA_031409355.1 Betaproteobacteria bacterium
ACCGGGCGATTATAATGCGATTTTGGCAAAGGGATATGCGATGCGCTTCTCCGGCTCAGCAGACTACGTCTCCACCGAGGACCTCACGCTGGCGGTAAACGCGGCGATCACGCTGCAGCGCCCGCTGCTGGTCAAGGGCGAGCCGGGCACCGGCAAAACCATGCTCGCGGTCCAGGTCGCCAAGTCGCTGGGCGTGCCCCTGCTCGAGTGGCACATCAAATCCACCACCAAGGCGCAGCAGGGCCTCTACGAATACGACGCGGTGAGCCGCCTGCGCGACTCGCAGCTCGGCGACGCCAAGGTGCACGACATCAACAATTACATCGTCAAGGGCATGCTGTGGCAGGCGTTTTCCCAGGACAAGCCCTGCGTGCTGCTGATCGACGAGGTGGACAAGGCCGACATCGAGTTCCCGAACGACCTGCTGCGCGAGCTGGACCGCATGGAGTTCTACGTCTACGAGACGCGCGAGCTGGTCAAGGCGAAGCAGCGGCCGATCGTGTTCATCACCTCGAACAACGAAAAGGAGCTGCCGGACGCCTTCCTGCGCCGCTGCTTCTTCCACTACATCCGTTTCCCGGACAAGGAGACGATGGAGAAGATCGTCCAGGTGCACTACCCGACGCTGAAGAAGTCGCTGCTAAAGGAGGCGATGGAAGTGTTCTTCGAGGTGCGCGAGGTACCGGGCATGAAGAAGAAGCCCTCGACCTCGGAACTGCTCGACTGGCTAAAGCTGTTGCTGGCGGAGGACATCCCGCCCGACGCGCTGCGCTCCAAGGACCGCAAGACCATCATCCCGCCGCTGCACGGCGCGCTGCTCAAGAACGAGCAGGACGTGCACCTGTTCGAGCGCCTCGTCTTCATGACCCGCGCCAAGGGTGCCTAGAGGGGCCTCCCTACCCCTGTTTGATGCTGCGCAGAATCATCGCCGATGTGCTTTTCCTGCGCGGCATCGCAATGCTGAGCCGGGGCCACTGCCGCTCCGGCCGCCTGTTTGCCCGCCTGTCGATGGGGCTTTCCCCGCCGCGCACAGAGAATCTCGCCATGGCTGCGCGCGCGGCGATGCGCGCCGGCGAGCATGGCCTCGCCGTGTCTTGCGGCGAGCAAGTTCTCGACTTGGACGCGGGGCTAAGCGAGACCCGGAACCTGCTGCTGAACCATTACCTGCAGGGTCCCAACTACGAGAGCATCCTCGCCGACATCCATGAAATCCTGAAGCCGCGCACCTATATCGAGATCGGCGTGTCGAGGGGCGATTCGATCCGGCTGGCGCGGCCCGGGACGCTCGCGCTGGGCGTGGACCCGGCGCCCGCCGTGCCCTTCGCCCTGCCTGGCAATGTGCGCGTTTTCGCCGAGACCAGCGACCATTTTTTTGCGGCGCGCGACGTGCGCGCCGAGCTGGGCGGCCTGCCGCTGGACCTCGCCTTCATCGACGGCATGCACCATTTCGACTTCGCGCTGCGCGACTTCATCAACCTGGAGCGCCTGTGCGCCCGCGAATCGACGATCCTGGTGCACGACTGCTTCCCGATCGACCGGACCTCGGCTGAACGCGAACGCAAATCCTTGTTCTGGAGCGGCGACATCTGGCGCCTGATCGTGCTGCTGAAGAAGTACCGTCCCGACCTGCGCATCGACACCATCGGCACGCCGCCGACCGGCCTGGGCGTCATCCGCAACCTCGATCCGTCGTCGCGCTTCCTCGCCGACAACGTCGCTCGCCTTAGCGACGAGTTCATGCAGCTGGATTACGGCTACCTGCGGGACGACCGGCGCGCGAAGCTCAACTTCTTTCCCAACGACCGGGAAAGCCTCCGCCGCCTCCTCGCTCAGGTGCCGTAGCGGGTACTGCGCCCGAGCTCGCGGATCGCCGCGAGCGCGGAAAAGCAGGCGAGCATGGAAGTCTTGGGATTCTCGGGCATCGCCACGGACTCGAACTTGATATCGATGCGCCCGGTCTTGCCGCGGATGACGATGAAGTGCGTGTTGAATTTCAGCGCCGGATCGGCCACCACTTTCAGCCTGGTGCGATCGAAGCCGATGCCGGCCATCGAGAGCACCGCGGCGATGTTCACGTTCGCCGGAAAATGCGGCACGCCCTCGCGCGCGCTACCCTCGAACAGCACCGTCGCGGCAGCGAGCCGGTCCATGTCGAGGCCGAGCTTCTCCACGTAGGGAATGCCCTTCCACGCCGCCGGCGGCTTGGTCACCGCGATGCTGACTTCGTCGGCGCCCGCGATGCAGGCAGCCTTCAGGACATCCAGCCCGCCGATCCCGCCCGAGGGTACGTAGAGCAGCGCGCGATGCTGCGCCGCGGCGCGTTCCAACCGCTCCCGCAACGCGTCATCGCACAGGGCACCGCCGGAAAGCGCGAGAAAGGAAATGCCGCGCGCCAGCAGGGGCTCCGCATACTCACGCACCGCATCGTGCGACGCGGCCTCCACCACGGCTTCAGGCCTGCTGGCCGCCAACGCATCCAGGCCGACCACGAAAGGCACGCCAAACTCGCCGGCCAGCGCCTTGCCCTTCGATTGATGGCTGCGTCCGGCGATGGCGACGACCTGCACGCCCTCCAGGGCGCCGTCGCGAATGTGTTCCAGGACGAGCCGCGCGATGACGCCGCCGCCGATGATGCCGATGCGCATGATTTCCCTTTGGCTTCGATTCTGCCATAGTAGGCAAGCAGACCAACCTCGGAGGAGGATCCATGAACAGAATGACCGCAATTGCCGCAGGCCTTGCCCTGTTTGCTTCGCTGAATGCGCATGCCGTGTACCCCGATCGCCCCATCAAGCTGGTCGTGCCCTGGGCCGCGGGTGGCGACACCGACAACATCTTCCGGCCCTTCACGCCAGTGTTCCAGAAACACCTCGGCCAGACGGTGGTGATCGCCAACGTCGGCGGCGCCTCCGGCACCAAGGGGGCGAAGGAAGTGAAGGATTCGCCGGCCGACGGCTACACGCTGTACGCGGTGCACGACTACA
Organism: Betaproteobacteria bacterium; assembly: GCA_031409355.1. Classification (GTDB taxonomy): domain Bacteria; phylum Pseudomonadota; class Gammaproteobacteria; order Burkholderiales; family SG8-39; genus RBG-16-66-20. The sequence goes on from JANNXB010000147.1 coordinate 2,985, forward strand.
TCCACTCCACCTACTACGCCGGCGTCGCCGACGTGGCCTACACCGACTTCGAGCCGATCTGCCTGATCGCCTCCACCGCGTCGGTGCTTACGGCAAGCCCGAAGACGCCGTGGAGCAACTGGCAGGGCCTGCTCGCCGACGCCAAGGCGCGCCCGGGCCAGATCAGCGTGGGCGCGACGCTCGCCTCGACCAGCCATTTCTTTCCGGCCTTGATCGAGAAGGCGGCGGGCATCAAATTCAAGTATGTGTCCTACGAAGGCCTCGCGCCGCGCATGAACGCGATCCTGGGCGGGCACATCGACCTGACCGACTCGAACCTGACGCAGAAGGGCAAAGTCGAAGCCGGGCAGCTAAAATTCATCGCCATCGCCACCGAAAAGCGCAGCCCCGAGATGCCGACCGTGCCGACGTTGAAGGAACTCGGCGTAAACGTGGTCTATGACGTGAACCGTGGCGTGATGGTGCCCAAGGGTACGCCAGCGGACGTGCAGGCAAAACTCGAATCGGCCTGCGCCGCCGCGGCGAAGGAGCCGGCGTTCGCCGACTCGATGAAGAAGCAGGCGACCGACGTGCGCTACCTGGGCCGCAAGCAGTACGCGGACTGGCTCAAGGGTAACGACGATCTGAACAAGGCGGTGACGAAGGATCTCGGGCTGCTGAAGAGGTGACCCGGGATGGTTTCGCGGGGCTCGCGGTGCTTGCCGCAAGCCTCGTCCTGTTCGCGCTGACGCTCGATCTGAAGGAGAACCCGATGGTCCCGGTGGGACCGGGGTTCTATCCGCGCATCGTGCTGGCGCTCACAGCGCTGCTGTCGCTGGGATTGGTGGTGAGTGATGTACTGAGTCGAAAAGAAAAACCAAAGGAAAAGCCAAAGCAGAAGCTCAACTATCCGCTGGTGGCGATCAGCTTCGGCGTGTTCGCCCTGTACTGCGTCGCCCTGCCCGGCCTGGGCTTTCGCATCGCCACCTTCGCCTACGTGATCGCCGCCAACGCGGTGCTGGCTCCGCCGCGCGGGCCGAAGGGCTGGGCCGGCACGCTCATCCTCGGCTTCGCCACCGCCTTCATCACCTGGCTCGTCTTCGAACGTTACCTTTCCGTGCTGCTGCCGCGCGGCCGTTGGACCGACTTCTAGGCCATGTTCGAGCTGCTCGGCGCGGGGATCGTCAACATCCTGCAGTTCAAGTACCTCGTGCCGCTGTTCATCGGTTCGCTGATCGGGGTGGTCGGCGGCGCGCTGCCGGGCATCACCATCACCATGACCATCATCGTGGTGCTGCCCTTCACCTTCGGCCTGGAACCCTTGCAGGGCCTGGCGGCGATGATCGGCGTCTACGTCGGCGGCGAAACCGGCGGCCTCATCACCTCCTGCCTGCTCGGCATCCCGGGCAAGCCTTCGGCGGTCGCGACGACGTTCGACGGCTTTCCGATGGCGAGGAAAGGCGAGCCGGGACGCGCCCTGTGGCTCGGCATCTGGGCCTCGATCTTCGGCGGGCTGCTGGGCGCGGTGTTCCTCGTCGCGACCACCGCCCCGCTGGCGCAGATCGCCCTAAAGTTCGGCCCGTGGGAATTCTTCTCGCTCTTCGTCCTCGCGCTGTCGATGGTGGCGGGCCTGGTCGAAGCCTCGCTCGCCAAGGGCCTGGTGGCCGGCGCGCTCGGCATGATCGTCACGATCCTCGGCAACGACCCGGTCATGGGCCAGAAGCGGCTAACGCTCGGCATCCCGATGCTCGAAGGCGGCATCGATTTCCTGCCGGTGCTGATCGGCGTGTTCGCCTTCGCGCAGATCATGTCGGAAGTCGAGCGCATGGGCGGCGCGCACAAGGCCATCGAGGCCGTGGAACGCGGCGCAAGCCTTGCGGTTTCTCATTTGAAAGTCATTCATGAAATCGTATCCAGGCCCGTTCTGCTGCTCTGGTCGACCTTCATCGGGCTGGTAATCGGCGTGCTGCCGGCGATCGGCGGCAGCGCGGCGAACATGCTCGCCTACGACCAGGCGAAGAAGTTCTCGCGCCACCCCGAGAAGTTCGGCACCGGCGCGCCCGAGGGCATCATCGCCTCGGAATCCTCCAACAACGCCAACGTCGCCGGTTCGCTCGTCACCATCATGGCCTTCGGCATCCCGGGCGACGCGGTCACCGCCGTGATGCTGGGCGCGCTCACCATCCACGGCATCCAGTCGGGCCCCCTTTTCATCGTGCAGAACGCGACGCTCGCCTA
>JANNXB010000148.1:0-4116 GCA_031409355.1 Betaproteobacteria bacterium
GAATTTGATTTGCAACTTCATCCTGCCTTTTCTCGAACGGCAGATTCTGTCGTGAAAGAAGCAAGGCAGTCGGCCCGTTCCTGCGTTCAATCGCAGCCGTCCAGGCGACTGCCGTCTCCATCGCATCGCAAGGGCGCCAGACATCCAGGTTCGGGATCAGGCGCAGCGACGAAGCGTGCTCGATCGGTTGGTGGGTTGGCCCGTCCTCGCCCAGGCCGATCGAATCGTGGGTGAAGACGTAGATCGAGCGCAGGCTCATGATCGCCGCCATGCGCAGCGAATTCCTCATGTAGTCGGAGAACACCAGGAAGGTGCCGCCGTAGGGAATGAAGCCGCCGTGCAGCGCCAGACCGTTCATGATCGCGCCCATGCCGAACTCGCGCACGCCGTAGAACAGGTAATTACCGCCACCGGTTTGGCCGACGCTCGCATCGGGTCTGCCAATGACCTTCGAGCCCTTGACCATGGTCAGGTTGGAGCCCGTCAGGTCGGCCGAGCCGCCGACAAGCTCGGGCAGCGCGGGAACCAGGACCTCGAGCGCGTTTTGGGAGGCTTTGCGGGTGGCAATGGTTTCTGCCTTTGCCGCTGTGTCTTTGATCAAGGATTCAACGGTAGAGGAAAAGCCAACCGGTAGTTCCCCCTTGGCCCGTCGCAGGAATTCCTTCGCCAGTTCGGGATTCAATTTTTCGTAGGCCGAGAACACCCGCTTCCAGCGGCGCTCGGCGCGCTTGCCGCGGTCTTTCGCGTCCCAGCCCTGCCTGACCTCTTCAGGAATCTCGAACGGCGCGTACTTCCAGCCGATCGCCTCGCGTGTTGCCGCGATTTCCTTGTCGCCGAGGGGCGCGCCGTGCGCGCCGCCGGTGTTCGCCTTGGTGGGCGCGCCTTTGCCGATGATGGTCTTGGCGCAGATCAGCGTCGGACGATCGCGTTCCCGTTTCGCCTTCCTAAGCGCACGGTCCATCGCCTCCACGTCGTGGCCGTCGACGCCCGGGATCACCTGCCAGCCGTAGGACTCGAAGCGCCGGCGCACGTCGTCCGTGTACCACTGCTTGATGCTGCCTTTTTCGGAATCGATGGAGATGCCGTTGTCGTCGTAGACCGCGATCAGTTTGCCCAGGCCGAGCGTGCCGGCAAGGGCGCAGGATTCGTGCGAGACGCCCTCCATCATGCAGCCGTCGCCGAGGAAGGCGTAGGTGCGGTGATCGACGATCTCGTGCCCCGGCCGGTTGAATTCCGCCGCCAGCAGTTTCTCGGCGATCGCCATGCCGACGGCGTTCGAGATGCCCTGGCCCAGTGGCCCGGTGGTGGTCTCGATGCCCGGCGCGCACCCGAGTTCCGGATGGCCGGGCGTCCTGGAGTGCAGCTGGCGGAAGCGCTTTAGCTCCGCCATCGGCAGGTCGTAGCCCGTGAGATGCAGCAGCGAGTACAGCAGCATCGAGCCGTGGCCGTTCGAGAGCACGAAGCGGTCGCGGTTCGGCCAGGCGGGATTGGCGGGGTTATGCGAGAGATTGCGGTGCCACAGCGCCACCGCGATCTCGGCCATGCCCATCGGCATGCCTGGATGGCCGGAGTTGGCCGCTTGTACCGCATCCATGGCCAACGCGCGGAGCGCATCGGCCATGTCGCGTTCGGGTGCTGGGGAATTCATCGGCAAACTTATTCGGGGAAGGCGCAAATTATAGCCAAGCGCTTTCCTATAATCCGCCCATGACTGAAATGCCGTTCACCAGCCCGCAGGGCTTTGAAGCTGCCGTCGCCGCGTCGGAACAGGGTGGCGACGCCCATTGGTTCGTCTTCAAGGGCGACCGCCTGCTGGTCGAGCTCGGGCCGCCCAGTCCACGGCCTTCAGACGATCCCAGGGTGCCCGCGAGGCCCAGTTGGGCTGTTCTGCCGTTGCAAAAAAACAACAATATCTTGTGGTTTGAGCCCGCCCGGACACTATATCTAGGGCGTCTCGCCGGAACGCATTGCTGGGCGGCGGAGGCACCGGCCGATGCGCCCGCGCCGCCGCCGGGGTTCGCCTGGGAAGGGCTGCGCGCGCTTTTCTCGGTGCTGGAGGACGCCCATTTCGCGCTCGCCGGGCGCGCCATCCAGCTGCTCGACTGGGATCGCAGCCACCGTTTCTGCGGCCGCTGCGGCACGCCTACAGAGGCGAAAACCGAGGAGCGGGTGCGCGCCTGCCCGGTGTGCAGGCTCGGCGTCTACCCGCGGATCTCACCTGCCGTGATGGCGCTGGTGCGTCGCGAAGGCGAGATCCTGCTCGGCCGCAGCCCGCACTTTCCGCCCGGCATGTACAGCGCGCTGGCCGGCTTCGTCGAGCCGGGCGAGACCCTCGAACAATGCATCGAGCGCGAAGTCGAGGAGGAAGTCGGCGTGCGAGTGTCGCGAATACGCTACTTCGCCAGCCAGCCGTGGCCGTTTCCGAATTCGCTCATGATCGCGTTCATCTGCGACTGGCAGTCCGGCGAAATCCGTCCGCAGGCCGGAGAAATCGAAGACGCCAAGTGGTTCAAAGTATTGCAATTGCCGAAACTTCCGAGCAAAATCTCGATCGCGCGCAAGTTGATCGACGCAGTGGTCGGCGAAATGCGCGGCGAGGCGTGAAAAAGACGCCGAGCAAGCGAGCAAAACTCGCGTGAAACGGGGGCTTTGAAACGAATTGAACGAACTCAAAGTAAACAGTTTTTCGCCGCAAGGCGATGACGCTGAGGCGCAGCCCGGAAAATTTGGCAGAGGGTTGCGCCTTCGCATTTTTCGGGGGGCACGGACATGAACGGTCTGCATCTCATCGGTGATCTGAGCGCTTGTCGCTGCGATCCGCAATTGCTGCTGGACGGCAAGGGCTTCGAGGCGATCTGCGTGGAGATGGTTCGCGCCTCGGGCCTCACCGTCATGGACGCCCGCTTCCACCAGTTCGAGGGTTCCGGCTTCACCGGCTCGGTGGTACTCGCCGAATCGCATGTGGCGATCCACACCTGGCCGGAGAAGCAGGCGCTGACCCTGGATGTCTACGTCTGCAACTACCAGGCCGATAACTCTCCCAAGGCGCGCCAGCTGTTCGATTCGATCGTGGCCCATTTCCAGCCAGGCGAAGTCGCGCGCCACGAAGTAGACCGCGGCGAGCACCTGCTGATGGAGCCGCTGAACGAATCCACCGGCTTCTACATCAAGGCCGCGCGCCAGGTCGGCGAGTGGCAGACCAAGTACCAGAAGCTGCAGGTCTACGACACGCCGCACTACGGCCGCATCTTCCGCCTCGACGGCTACAACATGACCTCCGAGCGGGAGGAGTTCATTTATCACGAGAACCTGATCCATCCGGCGCTCACCGCGCACGCGGCGCCGAAAAAGGTGCTGATCGTGGGCGGCGGCGACGGCGGCTCCTCGGAGGAGGCGCTAAAGCATCCTTCCGTCGAGCAGGTCACGATGTGCGAACTCGACGAGGACGTGGTGAAGATCGCGAAGGAGCATTTCTTCGCGGTGCACCGTGGCGCCTTCGACAACCCGAAGCTGCGCGTGCTGATCGGCGACGGCATGAAGTTCATCCGCGAGACGGCGGAGCGCTTCGACCTGATCGCGCTGGATCTAAACGACCCGATGGGGCCGGCGGAGGCGCTTTACTCGGCGGAATTCTTCCAGCAATGCCGCGCTGCGCTCGCCCCGGGCGGCGCGCTGGTGCTGCATATCGGCGCGCCCGTGGCGCGGCCCGAGCGCGTGGCCGAGCTCGCCCAGCGCCTGAACGGCATCTTCCGCATCGTGCGGCCGTACACCATGTACATCCCGCTCTACGGCGCGCAATGGGCCATGGCAGTGTGCTCCGACAAGCTGGATCCGAAGTCGCTGACGGCGGACGAAATCGACCGCCGCATCGACTACCGCAAGCTCCAGGACCTGCGCTTCTACAACGGCGAAACCCACGAGGGCGTGTTCGCCCTGCCCAACTTCGTGCGCGACCTGGTCAACCCGCCGCGCCTGAAGCAACAGGCGCGCGGCCGGCGCCTGGGCGTGGTGAGGACCGCCGCGAAGTAGGGAACGTACCGACAACGACTGCTGCAAACCCCGCACCAAGACGGGGAGATTTGGGGAGGGGCGCTGCGGCGCCCCTTCTTTTTTCTA
>JANNXB010000149.1:0-3204 GCA_031409355.1 Betaproteobacteria bacterium
CCGGCGGTGATCTTCGTCACCGCGCACGACCGGCACGCGGTCGAGGCGTTCGAGCTAAACGCGCTCGATTACCTGATGAAGCCGGTGCGCGCGGAGCGGCTCGTGGCGGCGCTGCGCAAGTCTCTCGTCGCCGCCGCGGAGCGCGACCCGCGTGGCCAGGCCGAGCGCCTGGAGCGTGCAGCCGGCGGCGCGCGTGAATTCTTCTCGGTCGCCGAGCGCAACCGCATCGTCCTCGTGCCGGTGGGCGACGTGCTGTTCCTCAAGGCGGAACTCAAGTACGTGACCTTGCGCACCGCGGCGGGCGAGCACCTGATCGAGGAGCCCCTCGTTTCCATAGAGCGCGAGTTCGGCGAACGCTTCGTGCGCGTGCATCGCAACTGCCTGGTGGCGCGCAGCGCGATCCGCGGCTTCGAGCGCGTCGCCGGCAGCGCCGAAGAGGAGCCGCACTGGAGCGTGGTGCTGGAAGGAACGCCTGAGCGCCTGCCGGTGAGCCGGCGCCTGTGGCCCGCGGTAAAGGGCGTGCTGCCGGAAAGCAGGGAATGAGCCGGGCTCCCGAACTGCTACGCATTGCGACGCGCCGCAGCCGCCTTGCGCTCTGGCAGGCCGAACATGTGAAGGCACGCCTCGAAGCGCTGCAGCCCGGGTTGCGTGTCGAGCTGGTCGCCCTGTCCACGCGTGGCGACGAGCTGCTCGACGTGTCGCTCGCAAAGGTGGGCGGCAAGGGACTGTTCGTGAAGGAACTGGAGACGGCGCTTGCCGAAGGCCGCGCCGATATCGCGGTGCACTCGATGAAGGACGTGCCGGCCGCGTTGCCCCCGGGCTTCGTGCTTGCCGCGATCCTGGAGCGGGACGATCCGCGCGACGCGTTCGTTTCGCCGGCGCATGCGAGCCTTGCCGCCCTGCAGGCGGGCGCGGTGGTGGGAACTTCCAGCCTGCGCCGGCAGGCGCAGATCGCCGCGCGCTATCCGGCGCTGGAGATCCGGCCGTTGCGCGGCAACGTCGATACGCGCCTCGCCAAGCTCGACCGTGGCGACTACGCGGCGATCGTGCTCGCCGTCGCGGGGCTTAAACGCCTTGGCCTCGCGTCGCGCATCCGAGCCACGCTTTCGGTCGAAGAATGCCTGCCGGCGGCGGGCCAGGCGGCGCTTGGCATCGAATGCCTTGGCGAGCGCGACGACCTTCTGGCGCTGATCGCCCCGCTCGAGGACGCCGGCGCGAGCGCCTGTGTCCGGGCCGAGCGCCAGGTGAACCTGGCCCTGGGCGGCAGTTGCACCATTCCCCTGGGCGCATATGCGGAACTGACTAGCGCGGAACCGTCCGGCGGCCGCATCCGGCTGCGTGCGATCGTGGCGTCGCCAGACGGCAGGCAGGCGGCGCGCGCCGAGGGCGAAGATGCGGTGCAGGCGGCCGAAGCGCTCGGCCTGCGAGTGGCGGCGCTGCTGCGCGAGCGCGGCGCCGGGGAGATCCTCGCGACGCTGGCGTCGTGAAAGACCTGCCGCTTTCCGGCCGGCGGATCGTCGTCACCCGGCCGAAAGGACAGGCCGAAACCCTCCTCGCCCTGATCCGGCAAGCCGGCGGCGAACCGCTCGAAATACCGGCGCTCGAGATCCGCGAACTGGAGGACCTGGCGCCCTTTCACTCCGTGATCGAGCGGCTGGATTCCTTCGACACGGCCATATTTGTCAGCCGCAACGCGGTCCGCAGGACCTTCGCGCTGATGGGCAAGCGGCCCTGGCCCGCGCATCTGCGGGTGGCGACGGTGGGCAAAGGCAGCCGCGAAGAACTCGAATCGCGCGGCATCACGGGCGTGAGCGCGCCCGGCGGGCAGGCCGACAGCGAGGCGCTGCTGGCGATGCAGGAATTTTCCGCCGTTTCCGGCAAGCGGATCGCCATATTTCGCGGCGAAGGCGGGCGCACCTTGCTTGGCGATACGCTGGCCGTGCGGGGTGCGCTGGTGGAGCAGGCGCCCTGCTATCGGCGGGCGCGACCCGCGCAGAGCGCCGCGCTATTGGCCGCCGCGTGGGAGCACGGCAAGGTGGACGCGGTCATGGTGTCTTCGGGCGAAGGCCTGGCCAACCTGCTAGAGATGCTCGACAACGGGTCGCAGCGTCTTGCCGGGACCGTGCTCTTCGTCCCGCATCCGCGCGTCGCCGTTGAAGCCGTCCGCAATGGGCTGAAGCGGCCGGTTGTCGCCGGGCCTGGGGATGCCGAGGCGGCCGCGGCACTGGTTGCATACTTCGGTGGCGCAAGCTACAACTGAACTCATGGAACAAGATACTTCGCCTGCTGCCGCTCCGTCCCGTCGCCTGCGCGTGTTTGCCGTTGCGCTGGTGGTGCTCGCGGCCATTGTCGCGGCGCTCTGGCTGGATACGCGCGGGCGCATCGGCGCGACGCAGGAGGAGCTCGCCAAGCGCCTGCGCGATATCGAGAGCGAAACCCGCGAGCTGCGCACCCTGGGCCGGCAGGCCCAGGAAGCGCAGCGCGAAATCCTCGCCAAGCTCGGCGCGCTCGAGACGAAGGTGGCCGATTCGCAGAACCAGCAGCTCGCGCTGGAGACCCTCTACCAGGAACTGGCGCGCAACCGCGACGAGTGGCAGCTCGCGGAGATCGAGCAGGTGCTCGCGATCGCGCAGCAGCAGCTGCAACTCTCGGGCAACGTGCGCGCCGCGCTGCTCGCGCTGCAGCTCGCCGAGAGCCGTTTGTCGCGCGTCGACCGGCCGCAGTTCCTGCCGGTGCGCCGCGCGCTGACGCGCGACATCGACCGCCTAAAGTCGCTGCCGGTGCTGGACGTGCCGGGCCTGTCGCTCGCGATCGACCGACTGATCGCTTCGGTGGACTCGATGCCGCTCGCCTTCGACGAGCGCTTGGACCGGCCCGCCTTGGCCAAGGCGGCGAAGCCCGCGCCGGCCGCGGAAGAAAATTTTCTCGCGCGCTTCGGCGGCGAGGTGTGGAAGGAACTGCGCCAGCTGGTCGTGGTGCGCAAGGTCGAGGGGCCCGAGCCGCCGCTGCTGCCGCCGCAGCAGGCCTGGTTCCTGCGCGAGAACCTGAAACTGCGGCTCCTGAACGCGCGCCTCGCGCTGCTCACGCGGGACGAGGCCGGGTATCGGGAGGATCTGCGCGTCACGCAGGCCTGGATCCAGCGTTATTTCGACGCCAAGTCGAAGGGCTCGCAGGCGGCGCTCGCGCAGTTGCGGCAACTGTCCT
>JANNXB010000150.1:0-11617 GCA_031409355.1 Betaproteobacteria bacterium
TTTACCTGCTCCGGCACTTCCAGCTGCGGAAAGTGACCGACGCCCGCGATGATTTCAATGCGCGCGTGCGGCGCATGGCGGCGCACCAGGTCCAGCCAGGGCGTGGTTTCTCCTGGTTTTAGCGCGACGCGCTTGCGTTCGGCGTTCAGGTTGGTGCTCTGGATCGCCAGCAAAGGAACTTTCACCGCGGCCAGCGCGCGCTCCATGTTTTCCGCATCCCAGCGCCACATGCGCGGCAGCAGGGCGGAGCCGACCGATTCAGGCAGCCGCACCGCGCGCTCGACGATCGCGGCGCCCAGTTCGCTGGGCGCGAGGAACATCTGCTCGAACATCTTGCGCGCGAAATCCGGGTAGTTGTCGATCGCCACCGGCGGGCTGGCTCCCTGGAAGCTGCCGTCGACCAGCGCGATCGCCGCCACGCGTTGCGGCGCGTTTAGCGCGGCCTGCAGGACCACGCGGCAACCCATGCTGTGACCGATGAGAACCGCGTCCTTTAGGTCCTTGCCTTCCAGCAGCGCGGCGACGTCCGAACCGTAGATCTCGATGGAGCAATCGTCGGGCCGCGCGTGCGTGCGGCCGTGCCCGCGCAGGTCGGGAGCATAAATGTCATGTTCCTCACCGAATTTGGCCAGCTGCAGGCGCCAGTCGGCGTGGGTGCAGGCAAAGCCGTGCACGAATACGAGTGGTTTCGCCAAGGACCCTACTTCTTCTTTTCTTCTTTCTTCAGCAACAGGTCGGCGCGCTTCCTGGTGATGTCTTCGAGCTTGGACTTCGGGATCAGCAGCGTGTGCGCGGCGAGCGCCTTCTCGCGCGGCAGGCGCTCGTTGATCTTCTTCAGCCGTTCTTCCGCATCCTTGCCTTCGGGTTTCGGCTCGCCCGCGATCGCGATGCTCGCGTAGAAACTGTCGCCCGAGGGCTTGCCTACTTTCAGCGTGTAGGTCAGCCCGTCCAGCGTTGTCGCGCTGACCAGCGTCGGCTTGTCCAGGCCGGTCTCCTCGGGCTTGGCGCCCGCGGGGGCGACATCGGCCAGTTCGATCAGCGAAAGCGAGTAGGAGGCGGCGTTCGCCCTGGAGATGTCGAGCTTCTCGTCGCCGCGCGCGCCGGCCAGCTTCCAGTCGGCGTTGTCGCCGGAGCGCTCGATTCTCCAACTTGCTCCGTCGGGTGAGCGCACTTCCATCACCTTGACCTTCTCCGCCGCGAAGCCCGCCTTGCTGATCCAGTCGGCGCTGCGCGTCGAGGCCTGCGCCAGCGGATCGGACACGACCACGACGCGCTTCTCGTCGCCCGCCAGCATCACGTAGCGTCCGTCGCCGTTGGCTTTCTCGGGGTTCTCCGGCTCGGCCTTGAAGTACTTTTTTCCCGCGGTCAGGCGCGCCAGCGGCTTGCCGTCGACGCCGAGGAACTCGATCGCGGTGCCGCCCGTATCGAGCAGCAGCCGCGCGCGATCCTTCTCGCCGATGGGCTCCGACTGGCCGACCTTGAGGGATATGGCCTGGACGACGAACCCGCGCACCTTGTCGATGTCGGCCGGGAAGCCGCCGCGCTCGGCGATGGTCCAGCGCTCGTCCTTCCTGGCGATGGTGAGCGTCTCCTTCGGCTGGCGGATGACGATGGCGGCGACCTGCGCGGCCTGCAGGTCTTTCAGCAGCGGCTGGCCCAGCGTCGCGCCGGCATCGGGACTCTTCGCGCCCTGTTGCTGCTGGACCAGCAATGCGCCGCCGCCCAGCGCGACAAGCAAGACGAGCAAAACCCCCACAACTCTTGCGTTCATGCCAGGACTTGCTGTCTGCGGCGCTTGATGAAAAACACGGCGAGCCCCAGCAGGATGACCAGCAGGGGGATCAGCGCGATGTTCGCCACCTTGGTCCAGAACACCAGCGCCTCGGCGTCCTGCCGCAGGTTCTTGCGCAGTTCCTTCAGCTCCTTGCGCGTCTCGGTGACGCGCTTGCGGAAGTTCTCGATCTCGAGCTGCTGCTCCGGGGTCATGAGCTGGGCAGATTTCGCCCCGGCGCCGCGCGCCTTCTGCAGCTCCTGCAGCTTCGCGGTGGTCTTCTGCAGCTCGTCCTCGAGGGACTTGAGGCGGCCGAAGTACTGCGCCTGGGCCTCGGCCTCCATCTGGCGCACCACCGTGAGCGGGCGGAACGTGGTCGCGCGGCTGCGCAGCGTGGAGAGGGCATCGCCCGAGGAGGACTGCTCGACCATGCTCTGGGCGAACGCGAGGTTGCCGTTGGAGGGCACCACGATGCGCCGTCCGAACACCTCCTGTACGTCCACCGCGGCGCCGTCGTTCAGCATGTCCACGTCAGCCACGAGAATGACCGAGTTCTCGCTGGCGGATTCCTTTAGCGAGTCGTCCTTTCCCGCGGCAGGTTTCTTCGGATCCGATTGCGGTTTTCCCCCGGGAAACGCGGTCTTGAACTTGCCCGCGAGCCGCATTGCCAGCGGCCGCTCCTTGTTGTCGGGCTGGAAGCCCTTCATGGCCGCCTCGCCAGATACCGTCGAGACGACGTTATCGACGAGCATCGAGTTGGGCGAGCTTTTCACCAGCGCGGTGGCGGTCAATCCGGCCGCCGGCTTCACCTCAAACGCGCCGCCGAACGCATAGAGCAGCGTTTCGATCTGGCTGGTGGTGACGTCGTCGCGGTTGAACGCGGTGCGGTTCAAGGTCAGCACGGTGGGCGTGAGGCGCTGCCCCGCGCCCGAGGCGTACACCACGTCGGCCAGCACCTTGCCCGGGTTCATCTCCACGCCCCAGGCCTTGAACAGCGTGGGCAGGCTGGAGCTGGTGCCGCCGCCGCCTATGCCCGGCATCGGGCTGGGCTGCTGGTCGAAGTAGGCGTAGGGATCGACGAACGCGATCAGCTTGCCGCCGCGCATCACGAACTGGTCGAGCGCGTATTCGGTGGCCTCCGGCAGGTCGCGCGGGTGGATCACCAGCAGCGTCTTGATCTCGGGGTCGATCGCTTCGGCCATCAGCGAAACCTGCTTCACGTTGAAGTCGCGCTTGAGTTCGTTGGCGAGCACCCAGGGCTCGGAACTCTGCCGCGTCATCGGGTTGAAGCGCTCGCCCATGATCGGCAGCGCGCTCATCAGGCCGAGCACCGGCCGTTCCGTGGTCGCGACGCGCGCGATGGCACGCGCGAGGTCGTACTCCAGCAGGCGCTCGCGTTGCGCCGACACCGCCGGGATCGCCTGCTTGCGGTCGAGCTGGCTCACGGTCAGGCCGAGGTAGAACTGCTCGCCCGAAAACAGCTGCTGCGGCTCGACGCCGTCGAGCTGCGCCAGGTCCTCGTCGTCGCTGTCGGGTTTCGGGTTGTAGAGCTCGATCACCACGTTGTTGCCGGCGAACGACTTGAACTCCCGCACCAGGTCCTCGACCCGCTGGGCGAAGCTGCGCAGCTGGACCGGCATCGCCTGCTCGCCGCGCGAGACGTAGAGCTTTACCTTGACCGGCGATTCGAGGCCGCGCAGCAGTTTCTTCGTGCCCTCCGAGAGGGTCTGGACCTTGCCTTCCGTCAGGTCCAGCCTTGCCGGTTGGAACGAAACCAGGTAGTTGCCCGCGACCAGGATCAGGAACAGCGCGACCAGGCCGACCGCGGAGTAGAGCAGCGCTTCATGTTTTTTCATCGGTTGCGCAGCGCCAGGCTGGTGGCGAACAGCGAAAAACCGATCACCGAGACGAAATAGGCGAGGTCGCGGCTGTCGATCACGCCCTTCTGGAAACCGTCGAAGTGGGTGACCACCGAGAACGCCGCCACCGTGTCGATGAACGCCGGGCTGGCCCAGCGCACCATCAGGTCGGTGACCGGATTGAAACCCGCGAGGATCAGGAACAGGCAGGCCACCACCGACAGGATGAACGCCACCACCTGGTTGCGCGTCATGGCGGAGGTCATGCAGGTGACCGCGAGGTAGGCGCCGGCGAGGAACAGGCTGCCCAGGTAGCCCGCGAAGATCATGCCGTTGTCCGGGCTGCCGAGCACGTTCGCCGTCAGTACGACCGGGAACGTGAGCGCGAGCGCGATGCCGATGAACACCCAGGAAGCGAAGAATTTGCCGAGGATCGCCTGCCACGGCGTGATCGGCATGGTCATCAGCAGTTCGAGCGTTCCGCCGCGACGCTCCTCGGCCCACAGGCGCATGCCGGCCGCCGGCACCAGCACGAGGTAGAGCCACGGATGCCAGCCGAAGAACGCGCCCAGGCTCGCTTCGCCGCGCTCGAAGAATTGCCCCGCGGTGAAGGTGAAAAAGCCCGTGAGCAGCAGGAAGATCACCAGGAACACGTAGGCCACCGGGGAGCTGAAGTAGCTGCCGAGCTCGCGCTTGGCGATGACGAAGATGTTCCTCATGATTTCACCGTGTCGGGGACAGCTATCCCCGTGTCGGGGATCGTTAGTCGGCGGAACACCTCGTCCAGCGGCCGGCCCAGTTCGTCGGGCGTGCCCTGGGCGACGATGCGGCCGCGGTCGATGATGATCGCGCGCGTGCAGGAAGCGTCCACTTCTTCGAGGATGTGGGTGGAAAACACCACCGCCTTGGTGCGGCCCAGCTCCTTGATCAGGTTGCGCACTTCATGCTTCTGGTTCGGATCGAGGCCGTCGGTGGGCTCGTCCAGGATCAGCACTTCAGGATCGTGGATCAGCGCCTGCGCGAGGCAGGTGCGGTGCTTGTAGCCCTTGGACAGGGTGTCGATGGACTGGTGCAGCACGGAGGACAGGAAGCACATCTCCACGGAGCGCGCCACCGCCCTGCGCTTCGCGCCGCCCGAGAGGCCGCGCAGTTCCGCGGCGAATTCGAGGAAGCCGCGCACCGTCATGTCGGTGTAGGCGGCGGCGTTCTCCGGCAGGTAGCCGATGAGGCGCTTGGTTTCGAGCGGCGATTCGGCGACGTCGCGGCCGCCGACGCTTACCTTGCCGCCGTCGGGCGCGTAGTAGCCGGTGATCATGCGCATGGTGGTGGATTTGCCCGAGCCGTTGGGGCCGAGGAAGCCCACCACTTCGCCGCGCTCGACGTTGAACGAGATGCCGTCCACGGCACGCTTCGCGCCGAAGGTTTTCACCAGGTTTTCAATCTTGATCATGGGGTCGATCGACTTGCGGGGCCGCATTATCACCCAAAACGGGCGGGGGATTAGAATGTGGTTCCACTAGGGAGGTTCCATGAAGAGACTTGCTGTTCTGTTGTTTTCGCTGCTGGCCCTGCCCGCGCTGGCGCAACCGAGCCTGAAAATGATGATCCCGGCCAACCCTGGCGGCGGCTGGGACCAGACCGGGCGCAGCCTCGCCGCGGCAATGCAAAGCGCGAAGCTGGTGTCCTCGGTGCAGTTCGACAACAAGGGCGGCGCCGCCGGCATCATCGGCCTCGCCCAGTTCGTCAATTCCTCGAAGGGCGACCCGAACGCCGTGATGATGGGCGGCATGGTGATGGTGGGCGGCATCATCCTCGGCAAGTCCGCGGTCAACCTCTCGCAAGTGACGCCGATCGCGCGCCTCACCAGCGAATGGGAAGTCGTCGTGGTGCCGGCCGCCTCGCCGCTCAAGTCCATGGCGGACCTGGTGAAGATGCTCAAGGACAACCCGGGCAAAGTGTCCTGGGGCGGCGGTTCGGCGGGCGGCACCGACCATATCCTCGCCGGCCTCATCGCCCGGGCGGTGGGCGTTGACGCGGTGAAGGTCAATTACGTGCCCTACAAAGGCGGCGGCGAGGCGATCGCGGCGATCCTGGGCGGCCACGTGACCGTGGGCGTGTCGGGGATCGGCGAATTCGCCGAGCAGGTCAAGGCCGGCAAGATGCGCGCGCTGGCGCAGTCCTCTCCGACCAAGCTGGATGGCATCCCGTCGCTGAAGGAGCAGGGCATCGACGTCGAGCTCGGCAACTGGCGCGGCATCTTCGGCGCACCGGGGATCACGCCGCAGCAGCGCGATGCGCTGGTGAAGCTGGTCAAGGATGCCACCGAGACTCCGTCATGGAAGGCGACGCTGGAGAAGCTGGGCTGGACGCCGGTATTCCTGGGCGGCGACGACTACGGGAGATTCATTGACGAAGACATCAAGCGCGTCGGCGCCATCATTGAATCGCTGGGCTTGAAGAAGTAAGTTCGTGGCCCACCGCTCGGGGGCGGAAGTCGCCCTTTCGCTAGGCGTCCTTGCTCTGGGACTGTCCGTGGCGGGCATCACCGCCACGCTGCCCTCGGAAGGCGGCTATTCGGGGATCGGGCCGAATTTCATTCCGGGCGTGGTCGGGGCGGGCATCGTCGTGCTCGGTCTCTGGCTCTCCTTCGAGGCTTTCACGGGCGGCTGGCGCGGCGCCGCGCCCGACGATGCGCGTGAGCGCGGCGAGCACGACTTCAATGCCGGCGCGTTCGGCTGGGTCACGGCCGGGCTGTTCGCGCACATGGCGCTGATCGGCTGGGCCGGCTTCGTCATCGCCGGGATGGTGCTGTTCGCCTGCATCGCACGCGGCTTCGGCAGCCTGCGCATCGCGCGCGACCTGGCGTTCGGGCTGGTGCTGTCGCTTGGCGTGTTCCTGTTCTTCGTCAAGCTGCTGAACGTCAATCTGCCCGCGGGCTGGTTGAAGCCCGTTCTCGGCGCGGCGGGAGTCTAGGTTGGAGGCATTCGATGCGCTGATGGCCGGCTTCGGCGTCGCCTTGAAGCCGATCAACCTGCTGTGGGGCTTCATCGGCGTGACGCTGGGCACCTTCATCGGCGTGCTGCCGGGCGTGGGGCCGGCGCTCACGGTGGCGATGCTGCTGCCGCTCACAGCGAAGCTAGATCCGACCGGCGCGCTCATCATGTTTGCCGGCATCTACTACGGCGCCATGTTCGGCGGCTCGACTACCACCATCCTGCTAAACACGCCGGGCGAATCGGCCTCCATCGCCACTGCGCTCGAAGGCAACAGGATGGCGAAGAACGGCCGCGCCGGTCCCGCGCTCGCGACCGCGGCCATCGGCTCCTTCGTCGCCGGGACAATCGCCACCGTGCTGCTCACGTTGCTCGCGCCGGTGGTGGTGGACCTGGCGCTAAAGTTCGGGCCCGCGGAGTATTTCTCCCTCATGGTGTTCGCCTTCATTACGGTGTCCGCAGTGCTGGGGGCCTCAACCGTGCGCGGCCTGACCAGCCTCTTCATCGGGCTCTTCTTCGGCTTGATCGGCATCGACAGCCAGACCGGGCAGCCGCGCTTCGCCTTTGGCGTGGCCGAGCTGCTGGATGGCGTGGACGTGGTGGTGCTCGCGGTGGGCCTGTTCGCGGTCGGCGAAGCGCTCTATGTCGCTGCCTACCAGAGCCGCCTCAGCGGGACCATCGAGAAGATACAAGGCTCCATCATGATGTCCGCCGCGGACTGGAAGCGCTCCTGGCCCGCATGGTTGCGCGCCACCGCGATCGGCTTTCCCTTCGGCACCATCCCCGCGGGCGGCGCGGAAATCCCGACCTTCCTTTCCTATACGGTGGAGAAGAAGCTCTCGAAACACCCGGAGGAGTTCGGCGACGGCGCAATCGAAGGCGTCGCCGGGCCCGAAGCGGCCAACAACGCCTCGGCCACCGGCGTGCTGGTGCCGTTGTTGACGCTCGGCATTCCGACCTCGGCGACCGCGGCGATCCTGCTGGGCGCCTTCCAGAACTACGGGCTGCAACCGGGGCCGCAACTCTTCCAGGCGCAGTCCGAGCTGGTATGGGGCCTGATCGCCAGTCTTTACGTGGGCAACGTCATCCTGCTGATCCTAAACCTGCCGCTGATCGGCATCTGGGTGAAGGTGCTGTCGATCCCGAAGGACATCCTCTACGCCGGCATCCTCGTGTTCGCCACCCTGGGCGCCTACAGCCTGCATCAGTCCTGGGTGGACCTGCTCACCCTGTATGTGTTCGGCCTGCTGGGCTTCGCCATGCGCCGCTGGGACATTCCCGTCGGCCCCGCGGTCATCGGCCTGATCCTCGGGCCGCTCGCGGAAACGCAGTTCCGCCGGGCGCTTTCGATCAGCCAGGGCGATGCGACGGTGTTCTTCACGCAGCCGATCTCGGCGAGCTTCCTCGCCGTCACCGCGGCGCTCGTGATCGTTCCGTGGGTGGTGCGGCGCTGGCGCCGATGAAGAAGCGCCGCTATGCGCCCAATGCGAAGGGCGCGCTGGATGGCGTGCGCGTGCTCGACCTGTCGCGCCTTTTTGCCGGCAACCTCCTGACGCAGGTGCTGGGCGATTTCGGCGCCGAAGTGATCAAGGTGGAGCCGCCCTCGGGCGACACGCTGCGCGCCTGGCAGACCGCCGGCGTGTCGACGCACTGGAAGATATTCGCGCGCAACAAGAAAAGCCTGTGCCTTGAGCTGCGCAAGCCCGAGGCGCGCGCCCTGCTCATGAAGCTGGTGCCCTCCGCATCCATGTTCGTCGAGAGCTTCCGCCCCGGCACGCTGGAGGCGATGGACCTCAGCCCGGCAAAACTGCTGAAGAAAAATCCGAAGCTGGTCATCGTGCGCATCTCCGGCTGGGGGCAGAGCGGGCCCTACCGCCGGCGGCCGGGATTCGGCACGCTGATCGAAGGCATGTCGGGCTTCGCCGCGATCAACGGCTTCGCCGACCGGGAGCCGGTGCTGCCGCCGATGTACCTTGCCGATGCGGTCGCGGGGCTCTACGGTTCTTCAGCAGCGATGATCGCGCTGCGCGAGGCGGCGAAGAAGGGCGGGCGCGGGCAGGTGATCGACCTGCCGTTGCTGGATCCGCTGTTCGCCGTCGTCGGGCCGCAGGCGGCGATCTACCGCCTCACCGGCGAAGTGAAGCCGCGCACCGGCAGCCGCTCGACCAACACCGCGCCGCGCAATGTCTACCGCTGCAAGGACGGCAGGTACGTCGGCCTCTCGGCCTCGACGCAAAAAATGGCGGAAAGGACGTTCCGCGCCATAGGGCGCGGCGACCTCGTCGACGACCCGCGCTATCGCACCAACGCCGGGCGCGTGAAGCGCGCCGCGCAGCTCGACGCCATCATCGGCGCCTTCGTCGCGAAGCGCACGCAGGCCGCCAACGTCCGGTTCTTCGACAAGGCCGAAGTCACCATCGGCCCGATCTACGATGTCACGCAGATCGTCAAGGACCCGCATATCCTCGAGCGCGAACTGCTGGCCGACTATCCGGACGCCGAGATGGGCCAGTTCCCGATGCACCACGTGGTGCCGCGGTTGCTGGGCACGCCGGGTTCGATTCGCACACCCGCGCCGAAACTGGGCCAGCATAACGAGGAAATTTTGAAATCTCTTGGTTTGAAGGTTTCTGAAATCAAGAACCTGAAAGAGAAAGGCATCGTCGCCGGTGAAGCCTGACCTCCCCGTCTGGCGTTCTCTGATGTACGTGCCGGTGAACGTCGAAAAATACGTCGACAAGGCCCACACGCGCGGCGCCGACTGCATCCAGCTCGACCTGGAGGACAGCGTGCCGGCCTCGCAGAAGGACAAGGCGCGCACGCTGGTGGAGGCGGCGGCCGGGCGCGTGCGGCGCGGCGGGGCGGACGTCGTGGTCCGCATCAACAGCCCCTACGAGATCACGGTGAAGGACCTTGATGCGTCCATCTGCGGGGACGTCGACGGCATCGCGATCACCAAGGCGCAGAGCGCCGACCACGTGAAGCGCATCGACGACCTCATTTCGGAACTTGAAGCAAGGCGCGGCCTGCGACCCGGGCACACCAGGCTGATTGCCATGATCGAGACCCCCGCGGCCTTCTTCCAGATGCCCGCAATCGCGCAGGCGAGTGCGCGGCTCGTGGCGATGAACATCGGCGGCGAGGACTTCGCCCTCGAAACCGGCATGGAGCCCACCGAGGAGACGCTGCTGATGCCAAAGCAGCAGATGATCTTCGCCGCCCGCTCGGGCGGCCTGATGCCGCTCGGCTTCATTGCCAGCGTCGCGGCGTTCGGCGACCGGGACGCGTTCGGGCGGATGGTGCGGCGCTCGCGCCAGTTTGGCTTCATGGGCGCGGGCTGCATCCACCCGGGACAGGTGCCGATCGTGAACCGGGAGTACTCGCCTTCGCCCGATGAGGCTGCCTTTGCGCGCCGCGTCATCGCGGAAAACGATACGGCCGAGGCCACGGGCCGCGCCTCATTCGCCATCGACGGCAAGATGATCGACGTACCCGTGGTGGAGCGTGCACGGCGGCTGCTTGCGCGCCTTGCGGCCATCGAGGCGCGCGAGGTCCGAAAGCGCGACGCCTAGTCGATCGCGGCGATTACCAGCGCGAGGGCGGCGCCCATGCCGGCGGGCAGACCCCAGCGCTCCAGGCGCGACAGCGTATCGCCGGTGATGACTTCGACCGGCACGCTGGTGTGCTCAAGCACCTTTGCGGTGGTCGAGTCCTGCAGCATGCGCGTGAGGGAGTTTCTGCGCGCGGTTCCCATGACGATCTGGTCGCAGCGCAGCCGGCGCGCTTCGTCAACGATGGTCTTCCCGCGCTCACCGAGCTTGTAGCTCGTCGCATGCGGCACGCCGTGTTGCGCGAGCAGCTGGCGGGCCGGCGCGAGCGCCTTCTCCGCCTCGTCGCGGTGCCAGTCTTCGCGGTTCCTGCGGCTTACGAACTGGGAGATGTGGCGGGAGAACGGCGGCTGGACGTTCAGCAGATGCACTTCCTTGGCGGAATCGGCCAGGAATCCGGCGATCACGTGGCGCACCGCGAACTCCGAATTCTTCGAACCATCGACGGGGATCAGTATGCGTTGCATGGCGTTTTCTCCTGCATGGGAAGTAGAAGTGGGGGGCGTAGTGGAAGCGGGTTCTCCGCCCTCGCGAACCTGGCGCATGGCCGCAAGGCGGGACGTAATACGGGAGTCCAGGTGGCGGTGGCTCCTGGCGAAGCCGGCCCAGAGCACGCCGCCGACCACCACCAGATAGGTGAGTGCCGACACTGCGTCATTGGCGGCGAACGCCTCGCGCACCAGAGGCTCGTGCATCATCATCTTCGCAGCGGTCAAGGCGAGCACGCCGGCGCCGACGTAGACGATCACGGGGAAGCGCTCGACCCACTTGAGGATCAGCGTTGAGCCCCAGATCACGATCGGGATGCTGATCAAGAGGCCCAGCACCACCAGCACGTAGCTGCCCTGCGCCGCGCCCGCGACCGCCAGCACGTTGTCAAGGCCCATCACCGCGTCGGCGATGATGATGGTCTTCATCGCGCCCCAGAATGTAGTGGCGACGGGGCCGTGGCCTTCGCCGTTGCCGCTTTCCTGCGGCACGAGCAGCCGGTAAGCGATCCAGATCAGCAACGCGCCGCCCACCAGCATCAGGCCCGGAACCTTCAACAGCCAGACCACCACCATGGTCATCGCGCTACGCACCACGATCGCGCCGGCAGTGCCCCAGAGGATCGCGCGCTTCTGCAGGTGCTTGGGCAGGCTGCGCGCGGCGAGCGCTATCACGATCGCGTTATCGCCCGCCAGCACCAGGTCGATGACGACGATCGCGAGGAGCGCGGAGAAGAATTCGGCTGAAAGGATGTCCATGGATATTCCCGTATCGAGTGTGCGCATTCTTGGTCCGCGGTCATGCGACGTAAAGTCGATTTATTGAATGGCATGAATTACAAAGCGCGATACGTTCGCAAGAAATAGGATGGGTACCATCACCATTCGCGATGCATCG
>JANNXB010000151.1:0-1708 GCA_031409355.1 Betaproteobacteria bacterium
GCGGGCCTGATCCACCTCACGCGCCGCATGGCCTTGCGCCTCATCGAGGACAACATCGTGGTGTCGGCGATCGCGCCGGGCGCCTTCAGCACCGACATGAACACGACCGCGCGCGACCAGGCGGAGGAAGTGGCCAAGCGCATCCCGGCCCGCCGCATCGGCACTGACGAAGACATGGCTGGCGCGGCGATTTACCTCGCTTCGCGCGCCGGCGACTACGTGGTCGGCGCCACGCTGGTGGTGGACGGCGGCGTCAGCGACGCGCGCGGCTGACTGGTTTTCTCGGGCTTTGGCATGCGTTTTTCGGTTTTCTCAGTCAACGACCACCACCCGCGCCTCGCGCGGACAGTGCCTCAGCTCTACCAGCAGGTGATGCGGCAGTGCGAAGTGGCGGAAGAACTCGGCTACGACACGTTCTTCTGCGCCGAGCACCATTTCCACGAATATGGCGTGGTGCCGGACCCGGCAGTGATGCTCTCCGCGCTGGTGCAGCGCACGCGTCGCATTCGGCTCGGCACCGCGATCTCGATCCTCACCTTCCACGATCCGCGACGTATCGCCGAGAGCTACGCCATGCTCGACATGATGAGCGGCGGGCGCTTCGTGTTTGGCGTCGGCTCGGGATACCTGTCGCACGAATTCACCGGCTACGACAGCGAGCCGAAGGAAAAGCGCGACCGCTTCAATGAGAACCTCGACATCGTGAAGCGCCTGCTGGCCGGGGAAACGCTTGCGTACCAGGGGAAGTTCTCGAAAAGCGAGAAGGCGGTGCTTAACGTCCTGCCGCACGAAGGCCGCGTGCCGCCGATCTATGTCGCGGTTTTGGCGCGCGAGGCGGCCTTTCATGTCGGCAAGCAGGAGAACCGGATCTTCACGGTGCCCTATGCCTCGTGCAAGGACTTCGACGACATCGGCATCATGCTCGCGGAGTACCGCAAGGGTCGCGCCGAGGCGGGCCTCCCGGCCGATGATGACGACCACGTCTTCACGCTGCACACCCACGTCGCGCGCAGCGACGAAGAGGCGCGGGCGCAGTGCAAGGAGGCGTACGATCTCTACGTGGATACGCGCCTGTATGCGAAGAAGCACGTCTACGAGGACATCATCGCCAACGGCATCTGTCTTTTCGGATCGGTGGACACCGTGGCCGCCAAGATGCGCCGGTTGCACGAGATGGGCGTGCGGCATGTCGCCGCGCTGCATAATTTCGGCGCCCTGGCGCCAGAACTGGTGGAGAGCTCCATGACATTGTTCGCGAAAGACGTGATGCGGAAGATTTCATGAAGAAGCCCACGACCAAAATCGCACGCCACACGGCAGATGCCATCTACGTCCGCGGCGCGAACCTGGTGGACGAACTGATCGGCAAGCTGACGTTCACCGAGATGATGTATTTCCAGCTGCTCGGCGAACGTCCGACGCCGGCGCAGGCGCGGATCCTCGACGCCGTGCTGGTGACGCTGATGGAGCACGGCATCACGCCCTCGGCGATCGCCTCGCGGCTGATCTACGACTCCTGCCCCGAGGCGATCCAGGTGGCGGTGGCGGCAGGCTTGCTGGGGGTGGGAAGCACCTTTATCGGGACGATGGAAGGATGTGCCGCTAATTTGGAGGAGATACTTTCATCTTCGTCCCCTGAAATAAAATCCAAAGAAATTGCAAATCGTTTCCGCCACGCAAAGCAACCCATTCCTGGTTTCGGCCATCC
>JANNXB010000152.1:0-2205 GCA_031409355.1 Betaproteobacteria bacterium
TCACGATCGAAAACAGCCAGGATTTGACGGCCGCCCGGTCCCTGACCTGGGGGAACGCGCGCCAGCCACGCAGCAGCGCCTCCTGGACAATATCCTCGGCCTGCTGGCGGTTGCGGGACAGCCAGTACGCATATCGAAACAAGTCGCCAGCATGCGTCCTGACTGCTTCGTCGAAAGACCCGCTGACCTGAACCGAGGTCATAGCGCGATCAGTTCCGGATCAAAGCGTTCCCGGATTCGCGCCCGCGCCCGATGCAGCATGACTGCGCAGTTGGCTTGCGATACCGCGAGGGCACGGCAGGTTTCAAGCGTGTTCAATCCAATGACCGCGCGCAGAAAGAATGTCTCCGCCGTGCGCTCCGGCAGCTCCCGCACGCAGCGCTCCAGAGCCTCCAGGCGGCGACGGCGCACAAGCGCGCTTTCGGGATCACTCCATGCGGCGGCGCCCGCGGAATGGCCGGCTTGCGCGAACCCGAGGTCGTCGGCGTTCAGCGGTGTTCCGTCGTTGTCCATTTCATGCCACTGGTCCCGGACAGACCGCCTGACGCAATCGACTATCTTATGCTTGAGAATGCCGGTCAACCAACTGTATAACGACGAACCGCCGGAGAACGTACCGATACCTTCGATTGCCGCCAGCAGCGTCTCCTGCACCGCATCCTCGGCGTGCGCGGGATTGAACAGCCGGGCCTGGGCGAACCGGACCAGTTTCGGGCGGTATTGCACCAGGTCCTCGGCTCGGTGGGCGGCGGTCATTGAAGAATAGACCCGGCCGCAGGCCCATTCCTTACAATGCGGTCTCCAAAAGAGGAGAAATACATGAAGTCATTTGATCTCAGCGGCCGCGTCGCGGTCGTCACCGGCGGCAACGGCGGCATCGGCCTTGGCATGGCGCGCGGCCTGGCCGCCGCCGGCGCGAAAGTCGTGGTCGCTGGGCGCAACGCAGAGAAAAGTGCCGCGGCAGCGAAGGAGATCCGCGGCGACGCGATCGAGGTGGACGTGAAGAGCGAGGAATCTCTCAAAGCCCTCATCACCGAAACCGTGAAGCGCCACGGCAAACTGGACATCCTCGTCAACAACGCCGGCATCAATATCCGCAAGCAGCCGCAGGAGTACACGCTCACCGAGTACCACGAGGTGATGAACACCAACCTCACCAGCGCCTTCGCCTTGTCCCAGCTCGCCTACCCCGAGATGAAGAAGGCGGGTGGCGGCAAGATCATCAACATCGGCTCGATGATGTCGATCTTCGGCGCCTCGTTCACCACGCCCTACGCGACTTCCAAAGGCGGCATCGTGCAGATGAGCCGCGCCATGGCCTGCGCCTGGGCGAAGGACAACATCCAGATCAACTGCGTGCTGCCGGGCTGGATCGACACCGACCTCACGCGCGGCGCGCGCAAGCAGGTCGAGGGCCTGCACGAGCGCGTGCTCGCGCGCACGCCCGCGGGCCGCTGGGGCGATCCGGGGGACTTCGCCGGCATCGCGGTGTTCCTCGCGAGCACTGCTTCGGATTTCCTCACCGGTACCGCGATTCCGGTGGACGGGGGCTATTCAGTCCAGGGCTAGGCAAGCCATAGACGCAGGGCCCGGTTCACCTCGGCGGGCTTCTCCATGGTGGACATGTGGCCGCAGTCCTCGAGCACTTCGAGCCTGGATCCCTGTATGCCGGCGGTCATTTCCTCATGCCGGTCAAGCGGCGTGAGCTGGTCCTGCCGGCCGCACAGCACCAGCGTCGGGCAACTGATCGTCGGGAGCAACGGCCGGCTGTCGGCGCGGCTCATGATCGCGCGCTGCTGGCGGATGAAGCCCTCCTTGCCGACGTTCTTCGCCATCAGCTTGATAGCGTCGGTGAGCGCGGTGTCGGCCAGGCGCGAGGGATGGACGAGCAGCGGCATCAGCGCCTCGGTCACGCCGAGGAACTTGCCGCGGTTCGCGAGTTCGATGAAGGCATGGCGCTTCTCGGTCTGCTCCGGCGTATCGGCGCGCGCAGCGGTGTCGAGCAGCGCCAGCCTGCGTACCCTGCGCGGCGCCTGCCGCATGATCTCGAGCGCGACGTAGCCGCCCATCGACAGGCCGGCCAGCGCGAATTCCTCGAACGGCGCGTCGGCGAGCACGTCGCGCGCGACGTCAGCCATGGTCGCCGAGCGGGTATGGTCGGCGACCCACATATCGGCGACGTCCGACATGTGTTCGACCTGCGAG
>JANNXB010000153.1:0-2670 GCA_031409355.1 Betaproteobacteria bacterium
TTCGCCGAGACGCTGGGCCAGATCCGCTGCGGCGGCGTGCCGATGGCGATCGGCGTGCAGACCGACATGGCGACCCCCGCCTTGTCGCGCTTCGGCTCGGACGAGCTGTGCAAGGAATTCCTCGCGCCCGCGATCGCCGGCGACTACGTGTCGTGCATCGGCGTCTCGGAGCCGGGCGCGGGCTCGGACGTGGCCTCGATCAAGACCACGGCAAGGAAGGACGGCGGCGACTACGTCATCAACGGCGCCAAGATGTGGATCACCAACAGCCTGCAGGCCGACTGGATGTGCCTGCTCGCCAACACCTCGGAGGGCGCGGCGCACAAGAACAAGACGCTCATCATCGTGCCGATGAAAACCAAGGGCGTCACGGTCGCCAAGAAAATCCGCAAGATCGGCATGATGTCCTCCGACACGGGCCTGATCCATTTCGACGACGTGCGCGTGCCGCAGCGCCACCGCATCGGCGAGGAAGGCGCGGGCTTCACCTACCAGATGCAGCAGTTCCAGGAAGAGCGCCTGTGGGCGGCGGCGAGCTCGATCAACGGACTGATGCGCACCCTGAACGACACCATCGAGTACATCCGCGAGCGCAAGATGTTCGGCCAGACGGTGCTCGATTTCCAGTACGTGCACTATCGCCTGGCGGAGCTGAAGACCGAGATCGAAGCGCTGCGCGCCCTGACCTATCGCGCCTGCGAAATGTACGTCGACGGCGAGGACGTCACCGAGCTCGCCTCGATGGCCAAGCTGAAGTGCGGGCGCCTGCGGCGCGAGGTTTCGGATTCCTGCCTGCAGTACTGGGGCGGCATGGGCTACACCTGGGACAACCCGGTGTCGCGCGCCTACCGCGACGGGCGCCTCGGCTCCATCGGTGGCGGCGCCGACGAAGTGATGCTCGGCATCATCTGCAAGTACATGCACATCCTGCCGAAGAAGTGAAAATTCGGTCCCTGCTTGTTGCAAACCGGGGAGAAATCGCCCTCCGGATCATGCGTACCGCGAAGCGCATGGGTATGCGTACCATCGCGGTGTACTCGGACGCCGACCGCGATGCGCCGCACGTACGTGCGGCCGATACGGCAGTGCATATCGGCGGCTCGTCCCCGAGAGAGTCTTACCTGAACATCAAGGCGATTCTGCAGGCGGAAGGCGATGCTGTGCATCCGGGTTACGGTTTCCTTTCCGAGAACGCCGATTTTGCGGATGCGGTCCTGAAAGCCGGAGGCGTCTGGGTCGGACCGCCCCCGGCCGCCATCAGGTCCATGGGCGACAAGGCCAACGCCAAGGCCATCGCGGCGAAGGCGGGCGTCCCGATACTGCCGACCTACGACAAGGATCCGGAATTTCCGGTGATGATCAAGGCACTGGCAGGGGGCGGCGGGCGGGGAATCCGCATTGTTCGTTCCCCATCGGAATTTCAGCAGGCCTTGAAGACCGCCCAGTCGGAAGCAGAACACTCCTTCGGTGATTCACGCGTACTGCTCGAGAAGGCGCTGCTCAATCCGCGCCATATAGAGGTCCAGATTTTCGCCGACAGCAACGGCAACTGCATTCACCTGGGCGAGCGCGACTGCTCGGTGCAGCGGCGGCACCAGAAGCTCATCGAGGAATCGCCTTCGCCAGCCGTGGACGCGAAGCTGCGCGAGGCGATGGGCCAGGCGGCGATCAAGGCGGCGCGCGCGGTGGACTATGTCGGCGCCGGCACGGTGGAGTTCCTGCTTGAGGATGGCAAATTCTGGTTCATGGAGATGAACACCCGCCTGCAGGTCGAGCATCCGGTGACCGAGGCGATCACGGGCCTCGACCTCGTCGAGTGGCAGCTGCGCGTCGCGGACGGTGAACCGCTGCCCGCGAAGCAGGAGGAGATTTTCTTCTCGGGCCACGCCATCGAGGTGCGGCTCTGCGCCGAGGACCCGGAGCTGGATTTCCTGCCCCAGGCGGGAACGCTCGAACTATGGCAGCCGTCCACTGCGGTACGCGTGGACCACGCCCTCGTCCCCGGGTCGGAGATATCTCCCCACTACGATTCGATGATCGCCAAGCTGATCGCGCACGCGCCCACGCGCGACGAGGCGCGCACCAGGCTCGCCGCCGCGCTGGACGAAACGGTGGCGCTCGGAGTGCCGACGAACAAGGATTTCCTGGCATCCGTCCTGAGAAACAGGAACTTCGCGAACGGGGAAGCGACGACGGGCTTTCTTTCCCGCTTCAGTCCCGAGGGCGGCGATTTCGGCGAATTGACCGGTTGGAGCAATAACCCGGCGCACCGCTCGCGCGGCAGCGAAAGGTTCTTCGAGCGGAACAAGAGCAGCGACCCCAGGCAGCGCAAGGGCGCCAGCGACGGCAGGCTGGTCGCGCCGATGAACGGCCGGGTGGTGGCGGTGAATGCGAAGACCGGCGACCGGATCGACGCCAGCAAGGCGCTGGTCGTGCTGGAAGCGATGAAGATGGAGCACAGCCTGGATGTTCCGTTCGCGGTGAAGGTAAAGGCCGTCCATGCCAAAGCCGGCGACCAGGTGGCCCCGGGCAAGCTCCTGATGGAATTCGAGCCGGCCTGAGCGAGACCTTGGACGAGCGAACCATGACACGAGCGCATCCGGCGATCACGGAGGAGCACGAGGCTTACCGCGACACGGTGCGGCGCTTCGTCGACCGGGAGATCATTCC
>JANNXB010000154.1:0-17974 GCA_031409355.1 Betaproteobacteria bacterium
GGCGGCGCGAAGCGGAACTTCAAGTCGATGTCGCTCGAAGGCTGGGACGACGTCGTCAACATCAATCTGAACGGCCTCTTCTACTGCTGCCACGCCGTGATTCCCGGCATGCGCGCGCGCAAGGACGGACTGATCATCAACATCTCCTCCTGGGCAGGGCGCTACGCCAGCGTGCTGACCGGTCCGGCGTACAACGCCACCAAGCGCGCGGTGATCGCGGTGACCGAGTCGATCAACATGGAGGAGTGCATGCACGGCATCCGCGCCACCTCCATCCTGCCCGGCGAGGTGGCGACGCCTATCCTGGAGAAGCGCCCGGTGCCGCCCTCGAAGGAGGAGCGCGCGCGCATGGCGCAACCGGAGGACTTCGGCAAGGCGATCCTGTTCGTCGCGACCATGCCGGCGCGCAGCTGCGTCAACGAGCTGGTGATCGCGCCGACCTGGAACCGCTTCTACGTCGGCGGCCTGGAGGCGCCGACGTAATCGCGGTTTTCTGGCGCGTCACCCTGCCATTCCTGGCGGGGTATTTCGTCTCGTACATCTACCGCTCGATCAACGCGATCATCGGGCCGGACCTCGCGCGCGACTACGACCTGTCGGCGGGCGGGCTGGGCCTGCTCTCCGGCATCTATTTCTTCTCTTTCGCGCTGTTCCAGTTGCCGCTGGGCGTGCTGCTCGACCGCTACGGGCCGCGGCGCGTAAACGCGACGCTGCTGCTGGTCGCGGCAGCGGGCGGCCTCTGGTTCGCGCTCGCCGGCTCGAGTACCGAGCTCGTCTTCGCTCGCGCGCTGATCGGCCTGGGCGTCTCGGGCTGCCTGATGGCGTCGTTCTCGGCGTTCGCACTGTGGTATCCGCCCGAGCGCCTCGCGACCATGAACGGCATTGCCTTCGCCTCCGGCATGCTCGGCGCGATTGCCGTGACGGTCCCCCTCGAAGTTGTCCTGCGCGTGCTGCATTGGCGCGAGGTGTTCTACGGCATCGTCGGCCTGACGGTGGCCGCAAGCCTGGTGCTGTTCTTCGTCGTCCCGGAGAAAACCGCCTCGCGCCCGGGAGGAAAACCCGCCGTTCCGCTTGCGGTGCAGCTGCGCGAGTTCGCCGCGCTCGCGCGCGACCCGGCGTTCTGGCGCATCGCCTTGTGCATCGGCACGAGCCAGCTGGCCGCCGTGTCGCTGGGCACCCTCTGGGTCGCCACCTGGCTGCGCGACGTCGCGGGCTACACCCAGGCCGAGATCGCGCAGGCCCTGCTGCTGTTCAACGTGGTGATGATCGCCGGCTACCTGGGATTCGGCCGCCTCGCCGACCGCATGGCGCGCAGCGGCCGCAGCACGCTGCCGCTGCTGGCGGGCGGCGTGGCGCTGGGGTCGCTGTGCCTCGCGCTGCTCGCCGCGGGCCTGCACGCGGGCAACCTGGTCCTGTGGAGCCTGTTCTTCGGCGGCAGCACGTCGGTCGTGCTGTCCTACACGCTGTTCTCTCGCCGCTACCCGAAGGAGATGGTCGGCCGGGTGAATTCGGCGCTGAACGTTTCCGTGTTCATCGGCATGTTCAGCGGCCAGTGGGCGGTCGGCGCGGTGATCAATCTCTGGCCACCGACCGCCTCCGGCTATGCGCCCGAAGCCTATCCCTGGGCGCTGGGTGGGTTGTGGCTGCTGCAGTTTGCCGGACTGGTTTGGCTCTGGTCTGGCAGGAGACTCTTTGGTTAGTACGGTATAAAGTCGTAAGAGGAAAATACTCATGAAATTCATCGCTGGAATTCTCACGTTGCTGCAGGTGCTGTTCGGCGCGGCAGGCGCAATGGCGCAATCGAACTACCCGGACAGGCCGGTCAAGATCCTAGTCGGCTTCACGCCGGGCGTCGCGCCGGACATCGCCGCGCGTCTGCTCGGGGACAAGTTCACCGAGGCCTGGGGCAAGCCGGTCGTGGTCGAAAATGTCACCGGCGCTGGCGGCAACATCGCCACCGACCGGGCCGCCAAGGCGGCGCCGGACGGCTACACGCTGCTGATGGGCGGCAACTCGTCTCTCGTCGTCAGTCCCGGCCTGTATGCAAAGCTTGCCTATGACCCGGTCAAGGACTTCGCGCCGGTCACCCAGATATTCATCGCGGCGAACATCCTCGCTGTCCCGATCGAAACGCCGGCAAAGAGCCTGCCCGAGCTGGTGGCGCTGGTGCGCGCGCAACCCGGCAAGTTCACCTATGGGCATGCGGGCGTCGGCACCTCGCAGCACCTGGGCGGCGAGTTGTTCAAGTACATGGCGAGGCTGGACCTGCAGCCGATCGCCTACCGCGGCACCACGGCGCTCGTGCCGGACCTGATTTCCGGCCGCTTGACGATGTGCTTCTGCAACGTGGTGAACGTCATGCCGCTCGCGCGCGAAGGCAAGTTGCGCGTGTTCGCGGTAACTTCGCTAAAGCGCTCGGGCGCGGCGCCCGACCTGCCGACGATGGCCGAATCCGGCTACCCGGGCTTCGAGGCTGTGCCTTGGTTCGGACTGATGGCTCCCGCGGGCACGCCGGCGGCGATTGTCGAGCGGCTGCATCGCGACACCGTGCGCGTCCTGGCGCTGCCGGACATCCGCAAGAAGTTCGACGACCTCGGCCTGGACATTGTCGGCAGCGCGCCGGCGGAATTCGCGGCGCTGATCAAGTCCGAAATTCCGCAGTGGGCGAAAGTCATCAAAGAAGCCGGGATAAAGGCGACCGATTAGAAAAGGGACGTCAGGGCGGCGCGCCAATATTGCATAGTTCCCATTATGGGAACTTCGTGGTAACCTGCTTTTCCTTGCTGACAACGGGACCGCAATGAAGCTTGTCGGGCGGAACTGGCTCGATGCGTTCTGCGGGAAGCATCCGGATGCCCGGACCTGGATTGAAAACTGGATTGCGGACGTGGAGTCTGCGACCTGGATGTCACCCCATCACATGAGAGAGCGATATCCATCTGCGAGCTTTCTGGGTGGTGGCATCACGATATTCAATGTGAAGGGCAACAGCTATCGACTTGAAGCATCGGTTGCCTATAAGACTGGCACTGTGGTGGTGCGATGGCTCGGTACGCACGGCGAGTACGACGAGCGCAACAAGAAGCGCTAGATGAGAGGGCTCATGGAACCGAGGATCGTCAAAACGGAAGAGCAGTACCGGCGCTACCTAAGCGAGGTGGAGCGCCTTGCCGCGCGGGATCCGGAGTCCGATTCCGCGGACGGAGGTCGCCTCGAACTCCTCGCCAAGCTGGTCGAGGACTATGAGAAGACCCGCTTCAAGTTCCGCAAGCCCGGTCCGGTGGAGGCGATCCTGTTCAGAATGGAGGAGCAAGGCCTGCGGCAAAAAGATATCGCCGGGATTCTTGGCGGAAAGAACCGCGCGTCGGAGATTCTGTCCGGCAAGCGCGGCCTGACGCTTCCAATGATCCGGGCCTTGTACGAGAAGCTGGCGATACCGGTGGAGCTGCTGATACGGGAGCCCACCGTTGCGTACAGCACAGGTGCCGGGGTTGAAGTCGCCCGAAGAATAAAAGCGAGGCAGCGCCCCCTCGCCAGGACAAAATCCCGCAAAACTAGGACTTAGGACTGCGCGCCCGGAAGGTGCCGATGGCCTTCGCCACCAGCTCGCCTTTCTCGTCCCGCGCTTCGCCCTCGCAGAAAATCGTGGTCTGGCCGGCCTTCATCACGCGGCCCTCGGCCTTGAGCAGGCCGGTGGTGGTGCCGATAAACTGGGTGCTCAGGTCGATGGTCATGATGGAGCGCGGCGGGTCATAGAGCGTCCTCGCGGTCATCGACAGGGTTATATCGAGCAGCGCGAGGATCGAGCCGCCATGCGCGGTACCCCAGCTAGTCATGAATTCGGGCCGGATCGCCATGGACAGGCGCGCCACGCCCTTCTCGAGGGAGTCCACCTTGATGCCAAGGTGCTCCGAGAACGGGATGTTCTTCGTGAACTCGTAGGTTTCCTTTGGTATGCCGCTCATATGAGCATCGCTCCGCCATCCACCGCGATCGCCTGGCCGGTGATATGGCGCGAGGCCTCCGACGCGAGCAGAACCGCGAGCCCCTTCAGGTCTTCCGGACCGCCGAGGCGCCGCGTTGGCGTCGCTTTGCGCACGATCTCGCCGGTGGTGTCGAGCGTCGCGTGCGTCATCTTCGAGGGGAAAAATCCCGGACAAATGGCGTTCACGGTAATGCCGTGCTCACCCCATTCCGCGGCGAGCTGCCTGGTCATGCCCACCACGCCGTGCTTCGTGGCGTTGTACGAGACCGTGCGTACCACTGCCGGATCGCTGGCGTAAAGGCCGGCGACCGAGGCGATATTTATGATGCGGCCCCACTTCGCCGGGATCATGGCTTTCTTCGCCGCCTGCTGCGCCATGACGAAGTTGCCGATCAGGTTCAGGCCGACCAGCTTGTCCCAGGCTTCGAGCGGGTGGTCCTCCGCTGGTGCTCCCCAGACGGCGCCGGCGTTGTTTACCAGGATGTCGACGCGGCCCAGCTTCTCCATCATCTGGTCGAACACGCCGGGGATGCTGTCGCGCTTGCCGATGTCGCTGGCGAAGGCATGCGCTTCGACGCCCTTCTTTGCCAAATGCTCTACCGCATGATCGAGCTCATCCTTTTTGCGCGCCGTGAGCGCGAGTTTCGCGCCCATTTCGCCCAGCGCTTCGGCGATCTGCAGGCCGAGCCCGCGCGAGCCGCCGGTGATGATGGCGGTGCGGCCTGAAAGATCGAAGAGTTGTTTCACCGACATGAAAATCTCCCTGAAAATCGGATGCTAGTATAGCTGCCGCATGCAATCCCGAAGCTTGTACACACGCGCGGAACTCGCGCGCCTCATCGCACCGCGCTCCATCGCCATCGTCGGCGCATCGCCGCGCGCCGGCTCCTTCGGGCTGCGCACGCTGGAGAATCTCGCGCATTTCCGCGGCGACATCTGGCCCGTGAATGCGAAATACCAGGACGTCGGCGGGCATGCCTGTTATCCGTCGCTTGCCGCGCTGCCGGGCAAGCCCGACCTGGTCGCGCTGGTGGTGCCGCGCGAAGGCGTCGAGGCGGCGCTAAACGAGGCGGCCGCGGCCGGCGCCGGCGGCGTGATTGTCTATGCCTCGGGTTATGGCGAAATGGCGCGCGAGGAGGGAGCGGCCGCGCAGCAGCGCCTGGCCGCAATCGCGCGCGCGGCGCGCATGCCTGTGCTCGGGCCGAACTGCATGGGCCTGGTGAACCACGAACTTGGCGTCGGCGTGAGCTTCATTCCCGAATACTCCAAGATGCCGCGCCGGCTCGGCCCCATCGCCTTCGTCAGCCAGTCCGGCGCGCTCGGCTACTGCCTTGCGCAGGCCGCGGAGCGCGGGCTCGGCTTCCGCTATTTCTTTTCCGCCGGCAATTCCTCCGACGTGGACGTCGCCGACCTGATCGGGGCGATGGCCGAGGATCCGGAAATACGCGCCATCGCCTGCCTGTTCGAGGGCGTGCCGAGCGCGCAACGCCTGCTCGAGGCCGGCGAGAAGGCGCGCCGCGCCGGCAAGCCGGTGATCGTCTACAAGCTTGGCGTGAGCGAGGACGGTGCGGCGGCTGCGCGCTCGCACACCGGATCGCTGGCCGGCTCCGGCGCGGCGTTCAAGGCGCTGTTCGACCGGGCGGGCTTCGCCACGGTGGATAACTACGAGGCGCTGGTCGAGTACGCCAAGTTCTTTGCCGCCGCAGGAAAGCCGATGGCGCACGGCGTGGCGGTGGTTTCCGGTTCGGGCGGCGCCGGCATCATCGCCGCGGACATGGCGGCGCGCCACGGCGTGCCGATGCCGCAGCCCACCGAGAAGACCGTGGCCGAATTGCGCACGGTGGTGCCGGAATTCGGCGCCGCGCGCAATCCCTGCGATCCCACGGGGCAGGTGCTTAGCGTGCCCGAGTCCTACAACAAGTGCTGTCAGGCGCTGCTGGACGATCCGCAGTACGGCGTGCTGCTCTGCGCGATGAGCGTTTCCTCGCGCGAAACCGGCGCGAAACGATCCTCGGACATCGCCAGCCTCGCGCGCTCGCAGCCCAAACCGATCGCCGTGGTCTGGGTGTCAGAGTGGTTGCAGGGGCCCGGGTCCGAAGCCTACGAGGCCGACGACCGGGTCGGATTTTTCCGCTCGCTGGACCGCTGCTACGCGGCCATCGCCGCATGGCAGCGCTGGCATGAGGCTCGACCGCTGGCGGAACCTCGCCTTTCAAAGAAATCTGTTTTTTCAAGTAAGAAAAAAACCCTGGCCGAGCGGGAAGCGAAGGCCGTGCTGGGCAAGTACGGCATCCAGTCGGCTCCTGAGCGCCAGGCGAAAAACGCAGACGAGGCCGTAAAGGCGGCGTCGCAGCTGGGTTATCCGGTGGTGCTCAAGGCCGACGGCGATATCGAGCACAAGACCGAGGCGGGTGCGGTAGTACTCGACCTTCGAGACGAGGCCGCGCTGCGCGCCGCCTGCGCCGCGATGACCGCCGCAAAGAACGGTTTCCTCGTCCAGGCGATGCTGAAGGGCGGCGTCGAGCTGGTGGTCGGCATCAAGCGCGATGCGCAGATCGGCCCCGTGCTGCTCGTGGGCCTGGGCGGCGTGCTGGTGGAAATCATGCGGGATACCGCGCTTGCGCTTGCGCCGGTCGGCAGGATCGAGGCGCGGCGAATGCTGGAAAGCCTGAAAGGCTTCAAGTTGCTGCAAGGCTACCGGGGCGCGCCGGCGGCGGACCTGGATGCCGCCTGCGAGGCGATCGTGCGCATTTCCGAATTCGCCGCTGACCACGCCGACCAGGTCGAGGAGATCGACGTCAATCCGCTGCTGGCACGACCAGACGGGGCGATCGCGCTGGACGCGCTGATCGTGCTGCGGACATGAGCAGCGCCGAGTCTCCTGAAGCCATCCGCAAGGCTCAGATCGACGCAGTGCTGCTAAAGCTGCCGGGCGTCGTCGCGAAGAAAATCAACAAGCTCGACGCCTACTTCGTCAACGACAAGATGTTCGCCTGCATCAGCGGCAGCGGCATCGGGCTGCGCCTGCCGGTGGCGGTAGCGACCGAATTGCAGTTTTCCAGGGACAACGTGGTTCCGTTCCAGCCTGGCGGCGTGGCGAGCTCCAGGGAATGGATCCAGATCGACCGCGCCGACGCGGCCGACTACGAGAAGGACCTGAAGCTCTTCCAGGACTCGCTGGAGTTCGTCAAAGCCGCCCGCTCCCGCTAGGCCAGGGCTATTCCGCCTTCACGCCCGCGGTCTTGATGATCTGTGCGTACTTCGGCACGCCGTCGCGGATCATGGCCGCGAGATCCGCGGGCGTGCCCGTCAGCGGTTCGGCGCCGGCCTTGTCGAACGCCTCGCGCGTATCGGCCGCCGAGACGATCGCCACCAGTTCCCTGTTCAGCCGCTCGATGATCGCCTGCGGCGTGCCGGCCGGCGCCACGATCGCGAGCCACAGCGAAGCGTCGAAGCCCGGGTAGCCGGACTCGGCCACCGTGGGCACGTCGGGCAGCGACGGCGAGCGCTTGGGCGTACCCACCGCGATGGCGCGCGCGCGTCCGGATTTCGCGTGCGGCAGGAGCGCGGGCAGGCTGCCGAAGAGCACTTCCACCTGCCCGCCGATCACGGCGGTACCCGCGGGCCCATTGCCGTTGTAGGGAATGTGCAGCATGTAGGTGGCGGAGGCGTACTTCAGCATCTCCATCGCGAGGTGGGTGGTGGAACCGATGCCCGCCGATGCGTAGTTGAGTTTGCCCGGACGGCTTTTCGCCAGTGCGACCAGCTCCTTGAGTGTTTTTGCAGGTACCGAGGGATTGACGACCAGCAGGTAGGGCGACACCGCCATCAGGCCCACCGGGGCGAAGTCCTTCACCGGATCGTATTCGAGCTTCGCATAGACGCCCGGCGCCACCACATGAGTGCTGGTCGAAGCCACGGCGAGGTTGTAGCCGTCAGGCGCGGATTTCGCGATGATCGCGGTGCCGATCGTGCCGCCCGCGCCGCCGCGGTTTTCGATGACGATGGACTGGCCGAGCTTTTCGGACAGTTTCTGCGCGACGATGCGCGCCACGATGTCGGTCGAGCCGCCCGGCGGGAAGGGCACCATGAGGCGGATCGGCTTGGCCGGCCAGGCCTGCGCCAGTGCGGCGCCCGGGAGCGCGATGGAGCAGAAAACCGCTGCGAACAGAAGGCGCGTCATGTTATTTGCCGAGCCCAAGCCGCTTGGCACCTTCGGTGTAGAGCTTGATCTTGTCCTTCATGAACGCGTCCATCTGGCCGGTGCCCACGTTCACCAGCTCGAAACCGCTCTTCGCCGCCAGGTCCTTCATTTCGGGATCATTGTTTAGCGCAGTCCAAAGGTCCGAAATGCGCTTCTTCACGTCCGCCGGCGTCGATTTCGGCACGCCAATGCCGCGATAGGCCCCGTCCACCCAGTCGATGCCGAGTTCCTTGAAGGTCGGCGCGTCGGGCAGCAGCGGATGGCGCTTGTCCATCGCCACCGCCAGGGCGCGCACCTTGCCCTTGTTGTTGACCGCGAAGGCCGTGTACGACATCGCGCCGCCGACGTGACCGCCAATCACCGCGGTGGTCATGTCGCCGGTGCCCTTGAACGGCACGTAGGTGGTCTTGAAGCCGAAGGCCGCGTTCATGCGCTCGTGCGCGGCGTGGTTCGCCGAGTTGAGGCCCGAGCCGCCGAGCGAGATTTTGCCGGGCTCGGCCTTGGCGGCCTTGACGAAATCCTGGAAGGTCTTGATGGGGCTCGATTCCTGCACCACCAGCGCATCCGGCGTGTAGTGGAACCAGAACACCGGCGTCACGTCATCGGTCTTGTACTGCACCTGGCCTTCGATCGGCTGGAACACGATATGAGGCAGGTTGATGCCGATGATGTTCGTGCCGTCGCCCGCAAGCGCGTTCATCTGCGCCCACATCAGGCCGCCGCCGGCGCCCGGCTTGTACTGGATGATGGTCTCGACGGCAGGGCAGCGCTTCTTCAGCACCAGCTGCTGGTGGCGGCCCGACAGGTCGGATTCGCCGCCGGCGGGGAAGGCCTGCCAGTAGTTGATGCTCTTGTCCGGGCAGGTTTGCGCCTGCGCCGCGAATGCCGTGAAGAAGAGAATGGATACGAGTTTTTTCATGTGTTCCCTCAGCCTTTGAGTTGCAGCGACTTGTACTCGAGAAATTCTTCCAGACCATACACGCCGGCTTCGCGGCCGTGGCCGGACTGCTTGAAGCCGCCAAAGGGCGCGTTCATGTTGAATGCGCCGCCGTTCACGTCCACCTGCCCGGCGCGAATCCGGCGCGCGACCTTCTGCGCGCGCGCCTCATCCTTCGACCATACCGCAGCCGCCAGCCCGTAGGGCGAATCGTTAGCGATGCGCACGGCTTCCTCTTCGTCCTTGTAGGCGATGATCGAGAGCACCGGCCCGAAGATCTCTTCCTGCGCGATGGTCATCGAGTTCTTCACTTTGCCGAAGATCGTCGGCTTGACGAAATAGCCGCCCGCATTTGTACCCGCTAATCCCTCTGGCTGGTCGGCGCCGCCGGTCAGCAGTTCCGCGCCTTCCGCGACGCCCTTCTTGATGTAGTCCCGCACGCGGTCGAGCTGCATCTGCGAGGACAGTGGCCCCAGGCGAGTGGCTTCCGACATCGGGTCGCCCAGGGTAAAGCCCTTTGCAGCCTCGACGGCCAGCCTGGAAGCTTCCTGATAGAGAGATTCAGGAACCAACATCCTGGTCAAGGCAGTACAGGTCTGGCCGGAGTTCAGGTAGCAGCCGGTCACGGTGCCCTTCACCGCGGCGGCGAGGTCGGCATCCTCCAGGATCACCGAGGCGGACTTGCCGCCCAGCTCCAGCGCCACGCGCTTCACCGTCTGCGCCGCGACCTCCGAAATGCGCTTGCCGGCGCGCGTCGAACCGGTGAAGGAGATCATGTCCACCTGCGGGTGCTTCACCAGCGCCTCGCCGGCCGCCGGACCGAATCCGGTCACCAGGTTGAAGACGCCCTTGGGCAGGCCCGAGGCCTCGATCACTTCGGCGAGGATGAAGGCGTTGAACGGCGCGACTTCCGAGGGCTTTAGCACAACGGTGCAGCCCGCGGCCAGGGCCGGCGCGACCTTTAGCGCGATCTGGTGCAGCGGATAGTTCCAGGGCGTGATCGCTCCGACGACCCCCACGGGTTCCCGAACTACAAGGGAATTTCCGTTTTTTGACTCAAAGGAAAATGAAGAAAGAATCTTCGAAAAATTCGAAAAATTCGCGATCGGCAGGCCGGCCTGGATCCGGCCCGAAAGCTTGATCGGCATGCCGACTTCCTGCGCGATGGTGGAACCCAGCTCCGCCGCGCGCGCCTTCAGCCCGTCCGAAATTTTCTGCAGGAACGCCGCGCGCTCGGCCGCCGGCGTGGCGCTCCATCCTTCAAAGGCCGCGCGTGCCGCCGCGACGGCCGCGTCGATGTCCTTCTCGGTGCCCGCCGGCACCTTGCCCATTACCGCGCCGGTGCCCGCATTGTAGACGTCGATAGTCTCCCTGGCAGAAGGGGCGGCCCACTGGCCATTGATGAAGAACTTGTCGCGCAGGATCATGGAAGACACCCTCAGAAGAACAACGCGGAGCGCTACTATACCGTTCTTCGAACTCGAAAAATCGGAGCTCCTGATGGCGCGCAGTGGCAAAGCGGCGATCTGCCGCGAACTGAACAAACCCGTGGTCGTCGAGACCATTTCCGTGGACAGCCCGAAGCGCGGCGAGGTGATGGTGAAGCTCGCCGCCTGCGGCGTGTGCCATTCAGACTTGTCGGCGACCAACGGCACTATTGCGTTGCCGCCGCCTCTGGTCCTCGGCCACGAAGGCGCGGGCGAGGTAATCGAGGTGGGCGAGGGTGTTGCGGGATTGGCCGTCGGCGACCACGTCGTCACTTCGTTCATCTACATGTGCGGCAAATGCAGCTTTTGCGCGCGCGGGCGCCCGGTGTTGTGCGTGGAGCAGGGCAAGGCGCTGGTGACGCCGCCCGAGGGCACGCCGCGCATCAAGGACAAGGACGGCAAGCCGCTGAACATCTTCTCCGGCTGCGGCGTGATGGCCGAATACGCGACGCTGTCGGTGGACAACGTGGTGAAGATCGACCCGAAGGTGCCGCTCGACCGCGCGGCGCTGGTGGGCTGCGCGGTGACCACCGGCGTGGGCGCGGTGTTCAACACGGCCAGGGTGGAGCCCGGCGCGAGCGTCGCGGTGTTCGGCTGCGGCGGCGTGGGCCTGAATGCGATTCAGGGCGCGGCCATCGCCGGCGCCGAGCGCATCCTTGCCATCGACACCATGCAATCCAAGCTCGACATGGCGAGGAAATTCGGCGCCACCGACGTGCTGCTGAGCGTTCCCGGCCAGGATCCGACCAAGGAGATCAAGAAGCTTACCGGCGGCGGGCCCGACTACGCCTTCGAGTGCGTCGGCTCCGGGGCGCTCGCGGAACTCGCCTACAAGGTGATTCGCCGCGGCGGCAAGGCGGTGATCGTCGGCGTCGCCCGCGCGACCGACGCGACCTCGTTCAAGCCGATGAGCATGGTGTTCGAGGAGAAATCCATCCAGGGCAGCTACTTCGGCTCCTGCGTGCCGCGCGTGGACTTCCCGCGCATGCTGCAGCTCTACATGGCGGGCAAGCTGAAGCTGGACGAACTGATCACGCGCCGCTACAAGATCGACGAAGCGCCCCAGGCGTTTGCCGACCTGGAGTCGGGAAAGAACGCGAGGGGCGTGATCGTCTTCTAGTTCTGAATCTTGATGCCCGCGTTCTTGATGATGGTCGCGTAGCGATCATTCTCGCTGCGCATCATGGCTGCGAACTCGTCGGGCGTGCTGGTCGCCTGGTTCAGGCCCAGCGCCACGTACCGATCCTTCATGTCGGGCGCCTGCATCGCTTTCTGGATTTCCGCGGCGAGCCGCACGACGATCTCGCGCGGCGTTCCGGCCGGCGCGGAGTAGCCGATCCAGGCGGCGGCATCGAATCCCGGCAGGTCGGCGGCCTCGGCCAGCGTCGGTACGTCCGGCAACGCGGCGCTGCGCGTCGCGGTGGTGACGCCGAAGATCTTGAGGCGCCCGCCTTTGACATGGCCCACGATCGAGGCGACGGTTTCCACGGAGTAATGGATCTGGCCGCCGATCAGAGCTGTCATAGCCGGCGCGCTGCCCTGGAACGGCACGTGCAACGCACTAAGCTTCGCGGTCGAATTGAAAAGCTCGCCGAACAGGTGCGCGGTCGCCCCCGTGCCGGAGGATGAGAAGGTGTACTTGCCCGGACTGGCCCGCACCGCCGCGACGAACTCGCGCGCGTTGTTCGCGGGAAACGACGGGTGCGCGATCAGCGCGAAGGGCGCTTTCGCCGTCAGGCTCACCGGCACCAGGTCCTTGATGGCGTCGTAGGGCGTTTTCTGCAGGTTCGGCATGATCGACAGCGGTCCGCTGGAAGAAGCGAGCAGCGTGTAGCCGTCGGGCGCTGCCTTGGCGACTGCATCGGAGCCGATCGAGCCTCCCGCGCCGGGCCGGTTCTCCATGATGAACGGCTGGCCGAGTTGCTGGGAAAGCTTCTCGCCCACGATGCGCGCAGCGAGGTCCGTCGCCTGTCCCGGCGGCCAGGGAATGATGACCTTGACGGGCTTGTTGGGATACTGCTGCGCGAATGCACTGCCCGCGACAAGCGCGAGTACGGCAAACAGACTTTTTTTCACGGCTTCCCTCCTCAGGGATTGTTTATGCATTGTTTAAGCGACTTCAAAAAGTCCTGCTGCTCCCATTCCTCCGCCGACGCACATCGTCACCACCACGTACTTGACGCCCCGGCGCTTGCCTTCGATCAGGGCGTGGCCGACCAGGCGCGAGCCGGTGACGCCGTAGGGATGGCCGACCGCGATCGCGCCGCCGTCCACGTTCAGCCGGTCGTTCGGGATGCCCAGCTTGTCGCGGCAGTAGATTACCTGGACCGCGAAAGCCTCGTTCAGTTCCCACAGGCCGATGTCGTCTACCCTGAGACCACTGCGCTCGAGCAGTTTCGGGATCGCGAACACCGGGCCGATGCCCATCTCGTTCGGCTCGCAGCCCGCCACCGCGAAGCCGCGGTAGATGCCGAGCGGCTTCAGGCCCCGCTTCGCCGCCTGCTTGTCGCTCATCAGCACCTGCGCCGCCGCGCCGTCGGAGAACTGGCTGGCGTTGCCCGCGGCGATCACGCCGCCCTCGATCGCCGGCTTGATCTGGGACACGCCCTCGTAGGTGGTGTCGGCGCGGATGCCCTCGTCGTGCTCCGCCGTCACTTCCTTCAGGGTCTCGGTGCCGGTAGTCTTGTCGACGACCTTCATCTTCGTCGTGATCGGCGCGATCTCGTCCTTGAACTTGCCTTCGGCGCGCGACTTCGCGGCGCGATTCTGGCTCTCGACGCCGTAGCGGTCCTGGGCCTCGCGCGGGATGCCGTATTTCTTGGAAACGTATTCGGCGGTCTGCAGCATGTTCCAGTAGATCTCCGGCTTGTTCGCTGCCAGCCACTCGTCCTTGCCATGGTGCTTGTTGGCCTCGTTCTGCACCAGCGAGATCGACTCCACGCCGCCGGCGACGAAGATGTCCGCTTCGCCGGCGATGATGCGCTGCGCCGCAAGCGCCACGGCCTGCAGGCCGGAGGAGCAGAAGCGGTTGACCGTCATGCCGGAGACCGTCACGGGCATCCCCGCGCGCAGCGCGATCTGGCGCGCGATGTTGCCGCCGGTGGCGCCCTCGGGCGTGGCGCAGCCCATGATCACGTCTTCGACCTCGGCGGGCGCGAGCTTGGCGCGCTCGAGGGCGGCTTTCACCACGTGGCCACCCATGGTCGCGCCGTGGGTCATGTTCAGCGCCCCGCGCCAGCTCTTGCACAGGGGGGTGCGGGCGGTGGAGACAATCACGGCATCAGTCATTGAATTTCCTTCCTTCGTTTGCGAGTTTCACGAGTAAGGGCGCGGGCTTCCAGACGGCGCCCTGATACCCAGCTTGAAATTTTTGTATTGAACTCAAGACATTCTTCAATCCAACCGTGTCCGCATAGAACATCGGGCCGCCGCGGTAGGGCGGGAAGCCGTAGCCGGTGAGGTAGACCATGTCGATGTCGGAGGCGCGCAGCGCGATCCCCTCTTCCAGGATGGTGGCCGCCTCGTTGACAAGCGCGAAGATCAGGCGCTCGACGATTTCCTCGTCGGATATCGAACGGGTCTTGATGTTTTTTTCTTTCCTGTAGTCCGAGATGACTTTTTCCACCTCGGGATCGGGGATCGGCGTGCGGTTGGGCAACTCGTAGCGGTACCAGCCCTTGCCGGTCTTCTGCCCGTAGCGCCCGAGTTCCGCGATCTTGTCGCCGACCTTGGAGTAGATGAAGTTCGGCCGCTCGACGTAGCGCCGCTTGCGGATCTCCCAGCCGATGTCCAGGCCCGCCATGTCGCCCATCGCGAGCGGCCCCATCGCCATGCCCCACTTGTAGGCGGCGGCGTCCACCTGCTGCGGGCTGCAGCCCTCGTCCAGCAGGAACAGCGACTGCTGGCCGTACTTCTCCACCATCCGGTTGCCAATGAAGCCGTCGCAGACACCCGAGACCACCGGCACCTTCTTGATGGTCTTGCCGAGCTTCATGGTCGTGGCAAGCACGTCCTTGGCGGTTTTCGCGCCGCGCACCACTTCCAGCAGCCGCATCACGTTGGCGGGCGAGAAGAAATGCGTGCCGATGACGTCCTGCGGCCGCTTGGTCACGTCCGCGATCGCGTTGACGTCCAGCGTCGATGTATTGGTAGCGAGGATCGCGCCGGGCTTCATCACCGCGTCGAGCTTGCGGAACATGTCCTGCTTCACGTCCATGCGCTCGAACACCGCCTCAATGACTATGTCGGCGTCTTTTGCATCTTCCAGCCTTGTTGTTGTTTTTATAAGAGAAATTCTCTTATCCATTTCCTCCTGCTTCAGGCGTCCTTTGGAAACGGTGGAAGCGTAGTTGTCCTTGATTTTCTTGAATCCCTTGTCGACCGCTTCCTGCGTCACGTCCATCATCGACACCGGAATCCCCGCGTTGGCGAAATTCATGGCGATGCCGCCGCCCATGGTGCCGGCGCCGATCACTGCGGCGCTCTTCACCGCGCGCAACGGCGTGTCGTCGGGCACGTCGGGAATCTTGGAGGTCTGGCGCTCGGCGAAGAACATGTGGCGCATCGCCTTCGATTCGTTGCCTTCCACGAGAACCATGAAACGCTCGCGCTCGAACTTGCGGCCTTCGTCGAAGGGCTTGGTCGCCGCGGCCTCGCAGCAGGCGACGATTTCGAGCGGGGCCGGATAGCCGCGCGAGGTTTTCCTCACCTCGGCGCGCACCGCCTCGAAGAACGCCTTCGGATCGCCGTCCATCTTCGCGGGGAGGTCACGAATGCGCTTTGGTCCTTTGCTTTCTTTTATCAGGGTCCGGGTAAAAGCCAGGGCACCTTCAAGTAGATCTCCCTGCACGACGTCGTCGACCAGGCCAAGCTGCTTCGCCTTGTCGCCAGAGACCGTGCTGCCGGTGGTCATCATGCGCACCGCCTCGGCCATCGGCACGATGCGCGGCAGGCGCTGCGTGCCGCCCGAGCCGGGTAGCAGGCCGAGCTTCACTTCGGGCAGGCCGAGCAGCGCCTTGGGCGACGCGACGCGGTAATGGCAGCCGAGCGCGAGTTCCAGGCCGCCGCCGAGGGCGAAGCCGCCGATCGCCGCCACCAGCGGCTTCTTCAGGCCGTCCTGGATGTCGTTCAGCTCGGGCAGCACCGGAGAAACGCGCGATTTCTCGGTGTTGAACTCGCGGATCTCGGCGCCGCCGGAGAATGCCTTCTCCGAGCCGATCAGCACCATCGCCTTCACGGCCGGGTCGGCGTCGGCCTTCTTCAGCGCGCCGCCCACGTGGACGCGGTTGGCCGCCGACATGCTGTTGACCGGAGGGTTGTTCATGGTGATGACGGCGATGCCGTCGACGACAGAATATGCAGCCGCGTCGCTCATTGCGGGAAATCTCCTCTTGGGTGACGGCAATTCTAGCAAGGCTGTCACGCCAGGGGAGTAGCATCTGCGCTGTCGTTTCAATAGGGGAGAGAAAAATGTCGTTCGGAGTCAGGCGCGGTTTCGGGGTCGCGGTTGCCTTGGTCGTGCTCGCCGCGACGCCCACGGCGGCGCGCGCGCAGGCATATCCGTCCAAGCCGGTGCGGCTGCTGGTCGGTTTTCCGGCGGGCGGAAGCACCGACCTGCTCGCGCGCACGCTGGCGCCGGGGCTGTCGCAGGTGCTCGGGCAGCCGGTGGTGGTGGAGAACCGGCCGGGCGCCGGCGGCAATATCGCGGGCGAGGCAGCGGCGAAGTCCGCGCCGGACGGCTACACGCTGTTCATGACCACCGTGGCGAGCCACGCCATCAACCCGCACCTCTACAGCAGGATGCCCTACGACGCGATCAAGGATTTCACGCCGGTGACGCTGGCGGCGTCTTATCCGCTGCTGCTGGTAGCGCA
This sequence comes from Betaproteobacteria bacterium, assembly GCA_031409355.1. Taxonomy (GTDB): domain Bacteria; phylum Pseudomonadota; class Gammaproteobacteria; order Burkholderiales; family SG8-39; genus RBG-16-66-20. The sequence goes on from JANNXB010000154.1 coordinate 16,487, forward strand.
TCCCAATTCCGGGGCCGGCTCGGTCGCCGCGCTGCTGCAGCTGGCGAAGGCGAAGCCGGGGGCGGTGTTCTTCTCCTCGTCCGGCAACGGCTCGCCCGGACACCTGGCGGGCGAACTGTTCCGCGGCATGGGCGGCGTGAACATGGTCCACGTGCCCTACAAGGGAGGTGCGCCTTCGACCACGGCGGTGCTGGCCGGCGAAACGCAGGTCAGCTTCCAGACCATGCCGGCGGTCCTGCCGCACGTGAAGGCGGGCAAGCTGCTCGGCGTCGCGGTGACCACCGCGCAGCGCTCGCCCGCGGCGCCGGAGATCCCGACCGTCGGCGAAGCGGGCCTGCCCGGCTACGACGTCAGCTCTTGGGCCGGCGTGGTCGGGCCGGCCGGCCTGCCGCGGCCGATCGTCGAGCGGCTGCGTAACGAACTCGCGAAGGTCCTGCATTCGCCGGAGGTGAAGGAGCGGCTCGCCGCCGAGGGCGCCTCGCCGGTCGGCAACCAGCCCGAGCAGTTCGCGGCATTCATCGCCGTCGAACTCGCCAAGTGGGGCAAGACCGCGCGCGACGCCAACGCCAAGATCGAGTAACCGGTGCCGCGGCTGGCACTCGTCTTTGATCTGGATGGAACCTTAGTCGAGAGCGCGGCGGACCTGCACGCCGCAGCGGCGGCTATTTTTACAGAGCGCGGCCTCGCGCCGCTCGACCTCGCCACCGTGACTTCGTTTATCGGCCATGGCATAGCGAATCTCGTCGAACAGTGTTTCGTTGCCGCAGGAGCGCCGTTGCCGCAGGCGGAGCTCGGCCATGCGGTAGGGCGATTCACGGAGATCTATGCCGCTGCCCCGGCCGTGCTCTCGCGGACCTATCCGGGAGTGCGCGCGGCGCTGTCCTCGTTCACGGCACGCGGGATCCCGCTTGCGGTCTGCACCAACAAGGCGGAGGCCGTCTCGCGCAAAATGCTGGAGATCATGGATCTCTCCGCGTTTTTTGAATTGGTGATCGGCGGCGATACGCTTGCGGTCAGAAAGCCGCATCCGGAAATGATCCTTGCCTGCGCGCGCGGACTCGGCGTCCCGCTCGACCGGCTCTGCTATGTCGGCGACAGCGAAACCGATGCGGCGACCGCCGCCGCCGCGAAAATTCCGTTCGTGCTGTTCACCAGGGGTTACAGAAAAGCGGCCATCCAGGACATTGCCCATGCCGAGCGTTTCGACGACTGGCTCGAACTTCCCGCGCTGATCGAGCGTCTGGCTGCAGGGCGCCGCTGAGCATCTGCCGCGCAGGCGATCAGATGGTAATGCCTGGGAGTTCGCGATCTATATAGTGCCGATAGGTTTTTTTGAATATCTCTGACAAGCATACGAATGGACTGGGGAGCCGAATACGTTGGGACAATTCTTCTCGTTGTGGGCGGGTTACTCGCCCTATGGCGAAGAAAGCGGATATTTGATCGTACCAACCAGTACGGAGTCGAGCGATTTTCAAGTTTCTGGGG
>JANNXB010000155.1:0-3492 GCA_031409355.1 Betaproteobacteria bacterium
GTCTTCAACGACGGCTCGGTGGTGATCAAGCCCTCGCCGGGCCACACGCCGGGCCACCAGTCGCTGTTCGTGCGTCTGCCCAAGCGCGGCTCGGTGATCCTGTCGGGCGACATGGTGCACCTCGTCTACAGCTGGCAGAACCGGATCGTGCCCTCGTTCAACTTCAACGTCGAGCAGAGCGGCCGCAGCATCGACGCCATGAAGACCTTCGCGGCGCAGACCGGCGCGCAGATCTGGGTGACGCACGACAAGGAGCAGCATGCGACGATCCCGAAATCACCGGCCTTCGTGGAATGAACTCCGTGATCATGAGCTTGATCCTCGGTACCGCCACGCCCGGCGGCGGATTCCCGGTCTATGGCGATGCGTACGCGGAAATGCTGAACGCGCAGGAGCCGCGAATCCGCATCGAGACGCGCAACACCAAGGGCAGCACCGAGAACGTGCCGTTGCTCGAGGCGGGCAAGCTCGACCTGGGGCTGGTGGCCGGCGAACTCGCGAGCGTGGCGCTCGCCAGGCCCGGCACGCAGCTGCGCATCGTCGCGGCGATGTATTCCTCGCCCGGCATGTTCGTGGTCAAGGCCGATAGCCCGGTGCGGCGCATCGCCGACCTGAAGGACAGGCAGGTGGTGCTCGGAACGCAGGGCTCCGGCATCACGGTCCTCGGGCGGATCGTCATGACCTCCCTGGAAATACCCATTAAGGAAATTCTTCTTGAAAAGGCCGCAGACGGACCTCCTATGCTCGATGACGGGCGCGCGGCGGCGCTCTGGGGCGCGGGCGTGGGCTGGCCCGCGTTCACGGCGCTCGCCAAGGCGGGCGGGCGCTTCGTCGGCCCCGACGCGGAGGAAGTGAAGCGCATCCTGGCGAAGAACCCGTCACTACAAGCGACGACGCTGCCGGCGAAGAGTTACCCGGGACAGGACGCGGCGATCGCCTCGGTCGGCTCCTGGAGCTACGTCTTCGCGCGGCCGGGGCTGCCGGAAGAGCAGGCGTACCTGCTCGCGCGCGCACTGCATCGCGCGGAAGGGCCCTTCGCGTCGCGGCTCGACCAGGCGAAGGAAAGCACGGCGGCCAACATCGTTTCGGCGGCGCCGAGACTGGATCTGATCCATCCGGGCGCCTTGAAATACCTGCGTGAGGCAGGACTGGCCCGCTAATACATGTAGTGGCCGCCGTTCACGTGGAGTACCTGGCCTGAAGTAAATCCGCCGCCGTCCCCGGCAAGGAAAGCGCAGGCCGCCGCCACTTCATCTACCTTGCCGAAGCGGCCGAGCGGGATTTCCGCCGCGATTTTCTCCTTCGGCTGGTGCTGGTACTGCGACCAGTCGCGCACCGTGTCGATCGCCCCGGGTGCCACCGTGTTCGCCGTGATGCCGTCCGGGCCGAACTCGCGCGCCAGCGCCTTGGCCAGGCCGTGCAGGCCGGCCTTGGCGGTGATGTTGTGCGCGCGCTGCGTCACCTGGCCCCAGAAACCGTCGAAGCCTGAAATCAGGATCAGGCGGCCCCACTTGCGCTTCTGCATGTGCGGAATGGCGTTGCGCGCGAGGTAGAACGCCGGCGTGAGGTTGGTGGCGAGCACGGCATCCCAGTCTTCGAGGCTGATGTCGAGGAAGGGCTGCATGCGCCGCATGCCCACGTTCGAGACGACGATGTCCACCGAGCCGAAAGCGTTCGCGGCGGCCTGCACCATGGCCGCGACTTCATCGTGCTTCGAGACGTCGGCCATGAAGGGCAGGGCGCGGCCGCCGGCATCTGCAATATCCTTCACCGTCGCATCCACCGCGGCACGGTCGCGATGGCCGTTGACCACTACGCTGGCGCCGCCGGCCGCGAGGGCCAGGGCAATCGCCTTTCCGATATTGCGTCCTGAGCCCGTGACAATGGCGGTTCGGTTCATAATTCGCCAATGATAAAGACTTTGCTCGTCTCGGTTCTTGCCTTCCCTCTGATTGCGATAGCCCAGGCTTGGCCGTCGAAACCGATCCGCCTCGTGGTGCCCTATCCGCCGGGCGGCTCCACCGACCTGCTCGCGCGCACCATCGGCGTGAAGGTCGGCGAGGCGCTCGGCCAGCAGATTGTCGTCGATAACCGCGCGGGCGCGGGCGGCATGCTCGGCTCGGACATCGTCGCGCGCTCGGCGCCGGACGGCTACACGATACTCCTTGGTACCGGCGCGACGCACGGCCTGACGCTGTTGTTATCGAAGACCATTCCCTACGACCCGGTGAAGGACTTCACGCCGATCACCGCGGCGGTGGAAGTGCCGATCGTCCTCGTCGTGCATCCCTCGATCCCGGGCGTCACGGCAAAGGACCTCATCGACTGGGCGAAGAAGAATCCGGGCAAGCTTTCGTACGGCAGCTCGGGCACCGGTTCGCCGCACCACCTTTCGGGCGAGCTGCTAAAGCAGATTTCCGGGACCGACATGGTGCACGTGCCCTACAAGGGCGCGGCGCCCGCGGTGCAGGACCTGCTGGGCAACCAGATTCCGGCGGTGTTCACCACGCTCTCCACCGCGCTGCCGCACATCAAGGCCGGCAAGATCCGCGCCGTCGGCTTCGTCGAAGCCAAGCGCCAGGTGAGCGTGCCTGAGATTCCCACGATCGGGGAATCGGTCCCGGGCTACGTGATGCCGGCGTCCTGGCTGGGCTTTTTCGGCCCCGCTGCGCTGCCCGATGCGATCCTAAAGCGCCTGAACGCCGAAATCGTCAGGGCGGTGCAGTCGCCAGATGTGCGCGCCAAACTTGAGACCGCAGGCATGCCCGTGGTCGGCACCAGCAGCGAGGAGTTCGCACGCACGGTCAAGGACGACATCGAGACCTTCCGCAGGATCGTGAGCGCGGCGGGCATCAAGCCCGAGTGACCGCGTCGTCCTCAGCGCCGCTGCACGGGATCGTCGTCGTCGAGCTGGGCCACAGCGTCGCCGCACCCTGCGCCGGGCTGGTGCTGGGCGACCTGGGCGCCGACGTGATCAAGATAGAGAAGCCCGGCGGCGACGACGCGCGCAAGTGGGGCCCGCCGTTCCTCGACGGCGCCTCGGCCACCTTCCAGGCGATCAACCGCAACAAGCGCTCGGTCGTGTGCGAGCTGCGCGATCCGGCGCAGCGCGCGCGCCTGATCGATTTCATCGTCGAGCATGCGGACGTGGTGCTGCAGAACCTGCGCCCCGGGCAGGCAGACGAGGTCGGCGTCGGCGCGGCGGCCTTGCTCGAGAGAAAACCCTCGCTCATCTACTGCAATATCGGCGCCTTCGGCGCGCGCGGGCCGCTGGCCAGCCGGCCCGGCTACGATCCGCTGATGCAGGCCTTCGGCGGCATCATGAGCGTGGTGGGCGAGGAAGGCCGGCCCCCGGTGCGCGTGGCGCCGTCCATCGTCGACCAGGGCACGGCGATGTGGGGCGTGATCGGCATCCTCTCAGCCCTGTATCGCCGGCGGGACACCGGCAAGGGCGGCATCGTGGATGTGTCGCTGTTCGAGACCGCGGCCGCC
>JANNXB010000156.1:0-7432 GCA_031409355.1 Betaproteobacteria bacterium
GCGCGACAGGTCGAACTGCCCATGGGCAAGGCGCCGGCGCAGTCTTACTTCTACGTGGGCGTCGATGAACTCGATGCCGTCGAGAACGCGGCGCGGCGCCTGATTGCGACGGACTTTCCCGAGTACAGGGCTGGCTTGGCCACGACGAAGAACTACGCATTCAACTGGGGTGTGCAGAAGGCTCCGAGCGGCAACGACCTGTACTCGATCGGAATCTACGACCTCCGGCCCTGCTCCAGGTGAACGCCTAGCGCCGGTTGCTGCCGGCGACGATGCGGATTTCGAACAGCCGGCATTCGAGCGCGCCGTTGAAAAGCGGCACGCGCCGCGACGGCTGCAGGCGCATGAGCTTGGGCAGCCGCATGTCCGCGGTGAAGAAATGGCAGCGCCAGCCGGGATAGTTCTTCTTCAGCGCGCTGCCCAGCTTCGGATAGAACTCGGCCAGATCCTCCTTGGAGCCGATGCGTTCTCCATAGGGCGGATTCGCCACCATGACCCCCGCCGGCGCGGGCGCCGGGCGATCAAGGAGGTCCACCTGTTCCAGCTTCACCCACCGGTCCACGCCCGCGGCCGCGACATTGCGCCGCGCGTCGCCTAGGACACGAGGGTCGTTGTCGCTACCGAATATTTCGAGTTTGACTGTTTTTGCGGTTGGTTCTTCGCCCCTGATCCTGGACCAGAGTTTCGGATCGAAAGTCTTCAGCTTCTCAAAACCAAATGCCCTGCGGGCGCCCGGCGCCCGGCCGCGCGCCATCGCGGCGGCTTCGATCAGCAGCGTGCCGCCGCCGCACATGGGATCGAGCAACGGCTCTTCCGGCTTCCAGCCCGAGAGCAGGATGATGCCCGCGGCGAGGTTCTCGCGCAGCGGCGCCTCGATCGACCCGGAGCGCCAGCCGCGCTTGAACAGCGGCTCGCCCGAGGTATCGAGGTAGAACGCGCCGCGCGCCGCGTCCAGGAAGGCGTGCACCCGCACATCCGGATTGGCGCGGTCCACGTTCGGCCGGCTGCCGAGCGTTTCGCGAAAGCGGTCGCAGACCGCGTCCTTGATGCGCAGGGTGGCGAAATCGAGGCTTTTGAGCGGGCTCTTCTGCGCCGACACGTTCACGCGCAAGGAGCGCTCCACCGTGAACAGGCTCATCCAGTCCACCTTGCGCGCCGCTTCGTGGATGTCGCCCTCGTCGGCGTAATCGAACTCCGCGACGCGCCAGAGGATGCGCGAGGCCAGGCGCGACCAGAGGTTCGCCGCATAGCAGAGCCGCCAGTCGCCCGAGAACGCAGCGCCGCCGGGAACCTGCTGCACCTGCTGCGCCCCCAGCGTCCTGAGCTCGTCGGCCAGCAACGATTCAAGGCCGCGCGGTGCGGTGGCGAAAAAATGTTCCATCGGCTTTCAGTGAGGGCGATTGACGCCGGACGGCGGGCGGCGCGAGGATAGCAGACCCGTGGAACAAAACATGCGCAGCGCAGCCGACTGGCTGGCCGAAGGTGACGCGCACTACGATGCGGCGGCCTGGAGCGAGGCCGGCATCGCGTTCGAGAAAAGCCTGGCGCTCGATCCGCGCCAGGCGAACGCCTGGTTCAGGCTGGGCAACGTGCGCGAAGAGCTTGGAGGCGACATCCTGGAAGCCGCCGGCTGCTTCGAGAAGGCGGTCGCGCTCGACCCGGCGCACGCCCGGGCCTGGAACAACCTCGGCCGCGTGCAGCAGCGGCGCGGGCTCGACGAACAGGCTGTCGCGTCGTACCGCAAAGCGATGCAGGCCGACCCGGCGCTGGCGCAGGCCTGCCTGAACCTGGGCCGGCTGGCCGGCACCCGCGGCGACCACGCGCTCGCCGCGCAATGCTTCAAGGCTGGTCTCGATCACCATCCCGGCGATCCGACCTTCGAGCATCTGTCCGCCGCGGCGGCGGGCCGCAGCACCGAGCGCGCGCCCGCGGGTTACGTGACGAACCTGTTCGACGGACTGGCGCAGCAGTTCGAGCATCACCTGGTGCGCGAGCTCGAGTACCAGGTCCCCGAAGCTCTCGCGAAACTGGTGCGACCGGAACTCGAAGCCGGCTCGCGCGTGGTCGACCTCGGCTGCGGCACCGGACTGGTCGGCATGGCGCTGGAGGGCGCACAGGCGCAGATCGTGGGGGTGGACCTTTCGCCACGCATGCTCGAGATCGCCGCGCGGCGCGGCGCCTACGCGAGACTTGAACAGGGCGAGCTCGCGGAGGTACTGGCGCGCATGCCGGCAGGCTCCGTGCATGCGGTCCTGGCCGCGGACGTCTTCATCTATGTCGGCGACCTCGCGGCGGTATTCGCGGCGGTTGCAAGGGTGCTGGTGCCGCGCGGCCTGTTCGCCTTTTCGGTGGAGGGGCTCGAAAGCGGCAGTTACATGCTCCAGCCCACAGGGCGCTATGCACAGTCACCCGCATACCTGCGTTCGCTGGCGGCACTGGCGGGACTGGAAGAGCGTTCACTGGAACCTGCGCACATCCGGCGCGAGGGGCAGGGCCACGCCGAGGGCTGGCTCGCGCTGTTCGCTAGAAAGGTTTGAAGACGACGAGCAGGATGATGGCGGCCAGGACGAGGACCGGAAATTCGTTGAACCAGCGGAACCAGACGTGGCTCTTCGTATTGCGCTCGTCGCGGAAATCCAGCATCAGCTTGCCGCACCAGGCGTGATACGCGACCAGCACGGCGACCAGCGCGAGCTTGGCGTGCAGCCAGCCGCCTGCTCCCGGGAACCAGCCCAGCCACAGCCATAGACCGGACACGAGCGTCAGCACGCCGCCCGGGGTCGCGATGCCCCAGAAAAGCTTGCGCTCCATGACCTTGAAGCGCTCGATGGAAATTCGGTCGCTCGCCTGCGCGTGGTAGACGAACAGGCGCGGCAGGTAGAACAGCCCGGCGAACCAGGTCACCAGGAAAAGGAGGTGCAGGCTTTTGACGAGCAGCATCGGCCGGCCCTATTTCCAGCTGTTCTGCACGATGGCGCGCAGGACATGCAGCCGGCGATGGAAGAAATGGTCGGCGCCGGGCACCACGACCACCGGCAGGTCCTGCGGCCGCGCCCAGGCGAGCACGTCCGCGAGCAACACCGTGCTGTCTTCCTCGCCATGGATCACGATCGTGTCGGCCGGAACCGGCGGTGCCTCGAAGTGCTTCACCGCGACGCCCACCAGCGCCATGCGCTCGGGTTTCACTGTTTGGGCAAGCCTGGCCTGGAGCGCAGCGCCGAACGAAAACCCCGCGAGAACCGGTTTCGCGCTCTTCGCGTATTCGAGGACTACTGCGAGGTCTTCGAGCTCACCTCTTCCTTCATCGTGCGTGCCTTCGCTTTCGCCGATTCCGCGGAAATTGGGCCGCCACGCCGTGTAGCCGAGTTCGACGAACGCGCGCGCGAGCGTTTGGGTCACCTTGTTGTCCAGAGCGCCGCCAAAGAGGGGATGCGGGTGTGCCACAAGGGCGACGCCCCGCGAGGTCCCTTCCGGTTCATCGATGGCGCATTCGATTTTTCCCGCCGGGCCCGGGATCAGTTCACGCCGGGTGGCGGGGCGCATCAGATGCGAAGCCGCTCCACGAAGCGTCCATGTTGCAAATGCTCTTCGACGATCTCGTCGATGTCGGCACGGTCCACATAGGTGTACCAGACCGCTTCCGGGTAGACCACGATGCAGGGGCCCTCCTCGCAACGATCCAGGCAACCCGCCATGTTGACGCGCGATTTTCCCTCGCCCGAAAGGCCGAGTTCCTTGACGCGTTGCTTGGCGTAATCGCGCATTTCGCTGGCGCCCTTGCCGTTGCAGCTCGGGCGCTCGGTGCCTTCGCGCTGGTTGCAGCAGAAAAAAATGTGCCGCTCGTAATAGGACATCGGCCAATTTTACCGGAGGGGGTCGCGCAGCCTGGAGGAAGCGAGATAGACCAGGTAAGCCAGCGCCGCGAACGGCCACGCCGCCGACACCAGGCGCGTGAGGCCGTTGAAGTTCAGGAAGTGCCCCTGTTCCCAGACCTTGAGCGTGGCGGCGAAATAGGGATTCGGCGGCGCCAGGTTTACCAGCACCGTGGCCGCCATGAGCAGGACCGCGGCGGACGCCAACCGCGCGGGGCGCGGCAGCCACAGCGCCGCCAGCGCGAGCGCCAGGCCCGCCACCAGGCCCAGCTGGGCGCCGGGCGTCAACCAGGCCAGCACGTTCTCGGCGCGCATCAGGATCGCGAACGCCAGGGTCTTTACCACCAGCGCCACGATGACGAGCAACCCCACGAGCCGGCGCAGCGGCGCCTCGGGCCGCGCACCCGCGGAGGCGAGAACCGCGACCGCCGCGAAATTCATCGCCGTGATCGCAGCCTCGACGGACACGAACAGCTCGGCCTTGTGCCGCTCGCCCGCCGCGCTGGCCAGCAGGTCCCGCAGATCGCCGGTGCCAAACAGCAGCGTCGCCGGATTTAGCTGGGCAAACAGCCACAGGCCGAGCAGCCCCAGGCCAAGGTCGGCGGCCGCGCCGGGCTTCAGCGCCTGGGCGCGCAGGCGGCGTAGCGGCCCGCCGCCCAGCAGCCACTGCGCAAAAGTCGCCGCGAGCAAGCCGCCCGCCGCCGCGCCGGCCACGTTGGCCAGCACGTCGACGGTCGAGGGTATGCGCGCCGGCAGGAAGCTCTGCGCGGACTCGAGCAGCAACGACAGCAGCGCGCCGCTGGCGGTCGCGATGACGACAGCCGCGAGCGGCGAGAGGCGCCTGACGAGCGCAAGCGCGCACAGCAGTCCATAGGGCAGGTAGCCGAAAAAATTCGCGGCGACGTCAAAAGCCGTGATGTAGCGCGGCCACAGCGCGCCGAGGAAAGCGAAAACCGAGCCGATCGGCTCGCGCCAGCCGCTCAGTGGATACAAGGTCGCATAGGCGACCAGCAAGACATAAACGGCAAGGAAAATACGCGTCAGTGTCGACTCGTCTGCTCTTGACTTCCCTGCTCTCGCGGAATGAAAGAGCCCACCACCATGCCGACGATCGACGCAGCGAGCCCGACCAGCGCCGGCGGCACGGTGGCGTCTCCGGCGACTGCCTCGGCGACACCCCAGGTGCCGAGGCCGAACAAAACCGACAGCAGCGCGCCCGTCGCGTTCGCGCGCTTCCAGTAGATCCCCGCGGCGAGCGGCACGATGCACGACACCAGCGTCACCTTGTAGGCGTTCTGCACCATTTCATACATCGTACTCTTCGAATTGAGCGCGAACAGCAGCGCGGCCAGCGTGAAGGCGACCAGCACCACGCGCAGCAGCAGCAGGAACTGCTTGTCGCCCATCTTTGGCGCAAAGGGCCGGATGACGTTCTCCGTGAACAGCGCGGTCGGCGCCAGCAGCGCGCCTGAAGCGGTCGACAGGATCGCCGACAGCAGAGCGCCGAAGAACAGCACCTGCGCCCACAGCGGCGTGCGCTCAAGGATCAGGTTCGGCAGGATGCGCTGGATCTCGCGCGCGTCCTCGTTGGCGAACAATTTCGCGTATCCCGGGTCGATCACCAGCGCGGCATAGGCGATGAAAATCGGCACGAAGGCGAAGCAGAAGTACACCGCGCCGCCCACCAGACAGCCGCGGATCGCGGTCTTCTCGTCCTTCGCGGAGGTGACCCGCTGGAACACGTCCTGCTGCGGGATCGAGCCGATGGCGAGCGTCATCCAGGCGGCGGCGAACCAGAGCCAGTCTTTAAGATTTGATTTAGGAAAAAAATCAAATTTACCCGCCTCCGAGGCCGCGGCGATCACCTTGCCGGCGCCGCCCGCCATGTCGCCCACCAGCCAGGCCACCGCGACCAGGCCGACCAGGATCACCACTGACTGGAACAGGTCCGTCATCGCCACCGACCACATGCCGCCCCAGATGGTGTAGCTGACCACGATCGCGGCGCCGATGACGATGCCGGTACTCAGGTCGATGGCGCCGCCCGACAGCACCGAGATCACGAGGCCCAGCGCGGTGAGCTGCGCCGAGGTCCAGCCCAGGTAGGACGCAGTGATGGCGAGGCTGGTGATCACCTCCACCGGCTTGTTGTAGCGCTTGCGGTAGAAGTCGCCGATCGTCAGCAGGTCCATGCGGTAGAACGCGCGCGCAAAGAACAGCGCCACAAACAGCAGGCAGAACGAGGAACCGAACGGGTCGGCGACGATGCCGCCCATGCCGTCCTTGGCGAAGGTGGCGGAGACCGACAGCACGGTCTCGGCGCCGAACCAGGTCGCGAATACGCAGGCGGCACTCATGTAGAGCGGCAGGCTGCGGCCCGCGACCAGGAAATCCTTCGAGTTATGCACCCGTCGCGCCGCCCACAATCCGATCGCGATGGTGACGAAGAAATACAGGACCACGGAAACGATCAGCATGGCGCGGAAATAATACTAGAACGAAATCAGCACGAACAATTGCAGCGCCAGCACCGTCGCGGCGACCGCCAGCAGGCCCGCCAGCAGCCGGTTGCGGCGGCGATTCTCCACCGACAGCCGCTCTAGCGCCGCCTGCAATCCACCCGCGCGATCTTCCGCGAGCAGCCGGTGCAGCAGGCGCGGGATCGCGGGCAGTGTCTGCGCCCAGAACGGCGCTTCGTGCCTCACGGTGCGCAACAGGCCGCGCCAACCCACCTGCTCGCTCATCCAGCGCTCGAGGTAGGGCTTGGCCGTCTGCCAGAGGTCGAGGTCCGGGTCGAGTTCGCGGCCGAGGCCCTCGATGTTTAGCAGGGTTTTTTGCAGCATCACGAGTTGCGGCTGGATCTCGACGTTGAAACGACGCGAGGTCTGGAACAGGCGCAAGAGCAGCTTGCCGAAATAGATCTCCTTCAGCGGCCGCGCGAAAATCGGCTCGCACACCGCGCGGATCGCGGCCTCGAAATCGTCCAGCCGCGTGCCGGCCGGCACCCAGCCCGCGTCCAGGTGCGCCTGCGCCGCGCGCCGGTAATCCCGGTTGAAGAAGGCGAGGAAATTCTGCGCCAGGTAGCTCTTGTCGACTTCGGACAGCGTGCCCATGATGCCGAAATCGAGCGCAATGTACTTGCCATCGTCCGACACCAGGATGTTCCCCGGATGCATGTCGGCGTGGAAAAATCCGTCGCGAAACACCTGGGTGAAGAAAATCTCGACGCCCGAGCGCGACAGCGCCGGGATGTCGATGCCCTTGCGCCTTAGCACATCCACCTGCGAAATCGGCGTGCCATGCATGCGCTCCATCACCATCACGCGCCGCGAACAATAGTCCCAGTGGATCGCGGGCACCGCAAGCAGGGTTGATTGCGAGAAATTGCGCCGCAGCAGCGACGCATTCGCCGCTTCGCGCACCAGGTCGAGCTCATCGTCCAGGTGCCGCGCGAATTCCGCGACCACCTCGCGCGGCTTTAGCCGGCGGCCATCGGCCCACAGCAACTCCACCAGCCCTGCCGCGGTTTCCAGCAGCAGCACGTCTTTGGCGATCGCCTG
>JANNXB010000157.1:0-7443 GCA_031409355.1 Betaproteobacteria bacterium
TAGATGCAGTCGTGCGCTTCGCGCGCATCGCGCGCGGCGTCGAGCTCGCGCAGCGGTTCCACGCCCGCGCGCGCGACCTTCCAGCGCTTGCCGACCACCAGGGAAACGCGCCCCGCTTTGGTCAGTTCCAGGTCGGCGCCGGCGATCTGCAGGCGGTTCACGCTGTAGCCGTCGCGGCGGAAGGCCTCTTCAAGCGCCGCCGAGAATTCGTCCCAGGACAGCAGGCGCAGCGCATCGAGCGTCGCGGCGATGCGCTCGGCGCTGGGCGCGCGCAGCTGGCCCCAGCCGGCGACGCAGCCGATGACGATGAAGGGCAGCGCGACGAAAATCGCGTAGAGCTCGGGCATGTCGAACTTTACGAGCATGAAGCGCGAGGCCACGCCGGTCGCCACGGCGACGAGGAGGCTGATCCACCACGGCGAGCGCAGCAGGACCGAGAACAGCGAGTTCTTGTTCAATTGATTCGCGGGAACGACGGCGTGGGCTAGTGATGCAGGATCTTCGAGAGGAACAACTGCGCGCGCTCGGAGCGCGGGGTGCCGAAAAAGTCGTCCTTGGTGCAGTCCTCGATGATCTTTCCCGCGTCCATGAAGATGACCCGGTGCGCGACTTTCCTGGCGAACCCCATCTCGTGCGAGACCACCATCATGGTCATGCCTTCCTGCGCGAGTTCGACCATGACATCCAGCACTTCATTGATCATCTCCGGGTCGAGCGCCGAGGTCGGCTCGTCGAACAGCATCGCGATCGGGTCCATCGACAGGGCGCGCGCGATGGCGACGCGCTGCTGCTGGCCGCCGGAGAGCTGGCCGGGGAACTTGTCCTTGTGCGCGATGAGGCCGACGCGGTCGAGCAGCTTGAGGCCCTTGTCGCGTGCCGCCTCCTCGGTGCGGCCGAGCACCTTCACCTGCGCGAGGGTCAGGTTTTCGGTGACCGAGAGGTGCGGGAACAGCTCGAAATTCTGGAACACCATGCCGATGCGCGAGCGCAGTTTCGGCAGGTCGGTCTTCGGATCGCCCACGGAAATGCCGTCCACGGTGATCTCGCCCTTCTGGAAGGGCTCCAGTGCATTGACGCACTTGATGATGGTGGACTTGCCGCTGCCCGAGGGGCCGCAGACCACCACGACTTCCCCCTTTTTCACTTCAGTAGAGCAGTCGGTCAGTACCTGAAAGGAGCCGTACCACTTGCTGATGTTCTTGATGGAGATCATTTGCGCGTATTCCCGTTGTCTACCGGATGATTGCGATGCGTGCCTGCAGGTGCTTGACCATGGTGGAGAGTCCGAACGAGATGACGAAATAGACCACGGCGACGAAGGTGTACATCTCCACCAGCCGGTAGTCGCGATTTGCGACCTTCGAGGCGGCGCCGAGGAAATCGGTGGCCGAGATCACATACACGAGCGAGGTGTCCTGGAACAGGATCACGGTCTGCGTGAGCAGCACCGGCAGCATGTTGCGGAAAGCCTGCGGCAGCACGATGCGGCCCATGGTGTGCCAGTAGTTGAGCCCCAGCGCGTAGCCCGCCCAGACCTGGCCGCGCGCCACCGACTGGATGCCGGCGCGCATGATCTCGCAGTAATACGCGGCTTCGAACATGGTGAAGGTGATGAGGCAGGACATGAACGAGCCGACCTTGACCGGATCTTTCGCGCCGATGAGCCAGGCGCCGATGTAGGGCACCAGGAAGAAAAACCAGAAAATCACCAGCACCAGCGGCAGCGAGCGCATCAGGTTGACGTAGCCGCCGGCGGCCAGGCTCAGGAAGCGGAATTTCGACAGCCGCATCAGCGCCAGCAGGGTGCCGAAGAAAATCCCGCCCACCATCGCCAGCGCCGTTAGCGTCAGCGTGAACGTCATGCCGTCGCGGAACAGGTAGACCCAGGAACGCTGGATGACCTCGAAGTCGTAGCCGCTCATCGTCCGGCCCGCATCAGTGTCCGCCCGCGGTTGGCGATGCGCTGATCAACCCGGGCACGCGCACCTTCTTCTCCAGCGCGCGCATGCCGACCACCACGATCAGGTTGGTGAGCAGGTAGATCACGGTGGCGGCGGCGAAGGCCTCGAACACCTTGAAACTGAATTCCTGCATCGCGCGCGCGCGGCCGGTGAGTTCCAGCAGGCCGATGGTCAGCGCGACGGAGGAGTTCTTGATCACGTTCATGAATTCAGAGGTAAGCGGCGGCAATACGATGCGGAATGCCTGCGGCAGCAGCACGTAGCGATAGTTCTCGCCGAGCGTGAGGCCGAGCGCCGTGCCGGCCATGCCCTGGCCGCGCGACAGCGAACCGATGCCCGATTTCACCTGCTCGGCGATGCGCACCGAGGTGTACAGGCCGAGACACATCACCGCGGGAAGGTAGGAGCCCCAGGGCGGCGGCATCTGCTTTACCCAGTCGCCCAGGCCTTTGGGCAGCAATTCCGGCACGACGAAGAACCACAGGAACATCTGCACGATGAGCGGGACGTTGCGGAAGATCTCGACGTACGCGTTGCCCAGACGCACCACCCATTTATGGGGCGTGGTGCGCAGCGTACCGACCACCGAGCCGATGGCCAGCGCGATCACCCAGGCGGCGAGCGCCGTGGCGAGCGTCCAGCCCAGGCCGACCACCAGGTACTTGAGATAGGTGCCCGTGCCGCCCGGCTCGGCGGCCAGGAATATGCCCCAGTCCCAGTTGTAGTTCATGCTCGGCTAACCCGTGAACCTCAAAACAAAACGGGGAACCTGGGTTCCCCGTTTATGTGTTGTGTCAGCTTACTCGTAGACCTTGGGATCGCCCGAGGAGGTCGGATTGGCGACCACCTTCTTGAACGCCGCCGTCATCGGCAGGTTCATGTTTACGCCCTTGGGCGGCACCGGCTTCTCGAACCACTTCGAGTAGATGGCGTTGATCTCGCCCGACTTGTAGATCCTGGTCATCGCTGCGTCGACCACCGCCTTGAACGCCTTGTCGTCCTTGCGCAGCATGATGCCGTAGGGCTCGACCGACAGCGCGACGGCCGAGATCTCGTAGTCGGCGGGCGTGCGCGACTGCGCCGCAAGGCCGGCAAGGATGATGTCGTCCATGACGAACGCTACTGCACGCCCGGTTTCCACCATCTGGAAGGCTTCCGGATGGCCGTTGGCCGAGATGATGTTCATGCCGAGGTTCTGCGCGGCGTTGATCTCGGTGATCTGCTTGATGTTGGTCGAGCCCGCCGTCGAGACGATGGTCTTGCCTTTCAGGTCGGCAAGGGCCTTGAGGTTCGAGGTTTTCTTCGAGGCCCAGCGGTTGGCGGTGACGAAGTGGGTGATCGTGAACCAGACCTGTTCCTGGCGCGCGACGTTATTGGTGGTCGAGCCGCACTCCAGATCGATGGTGCCGTTCGCCATCAGCGGAATCCGGTTGGCGGAAGTGACCAGCTGGTACTTGACGTCGATTTTCGGCAGCTTCAGTTCGGCTTTCACCGCATCGACGATCTTCGCGCACAGGTCCATCGCGTAGCCGATGGGCTGCTGCTTGTCGTCGTAGTAGGACAGGGGCAGGGAAGCGTCACGATGGCCGATGGTGAGGGTGGCCGTGTCCTTGACCTTCTTGAGCGTGCCTTCCTGGGCGGCGGCGCCGAAGCTGACCAGCGCGGCGAGCGAAATCATGCAGCTTGCAATGCGTTTCATGCGGGGGGGTCTCCTTGTGAGCAGGGAATTATTCTAATGATCCGACCGGCGGTTGCCTAGGGCAATGCCCTCCCGGCGGGGGTCGGCACCCCCGCGCAGCCCGCGGGGCGTGCGCACGATTGCGTGCGTCCCGCTCACCATGTCCACCGCTTCCACCGGGTGCCCCATGGCGCGCAGAGCCGCCGCAGTGCCTTCCAGCGCAGTGCCGCGCTCGATTTCGGTTTCGCGATTGCGGCTGCCCATGTTCGCTGCGGCGATCGCCTGCTGCGGGCCCAGCCCGCCGTCGAGCACCCCGACCAGCGCCTTGGCGACGTAATTGATGATGGCGCTGCCGCCGGCGGAGCCCAGCGTCATCAGCAATCCGCCCTCCGGCGCGAAGACCAGCGTCGGCGACATGGCGCTGCGCGGCCGTTTGCCCGGCTCGACGCGGTTGGCCGGTGCCCGGCCGCCTTCCTCCGGCACGAACGAAAAATCGGTGAGCTGGTTGTTCAGCAGGAACCCGTGGACCAGGATACGGCTGCCGAACGCGGACTCGACGGTGGTGGTCATCGCCACCGCGTTGCCCCGCGCGTCGATCACGGAAAGATGGCTGGTGCCCGAGGATTCCAGGGTTGCGTCGGTGCCCAGGGTGACGGGCGCCCCGGCCGGCCTTCCAGGCAATGCCTGGCCCATGCTTCTTTCGGGTTTCACCAGCAATGCGCGTTCGCGCAGGTAATCCGGCTCGATCAGGCCGGCGGCCGGCACCTGGACGAAGGCGGGATCGCCGACGTAGTGGTCGCGGTCGGCGTAGGCGAGGCGCCCCGCTTCTGAAAACAGGTGCACCGCATGGCTCGAGCCCGGCCGCGTCGATGAAATTGGAAACTGCTCCAGCACCCCGAGGATCGCCAGCACCGCGATACCGCCGGAACTGGGCGGCGGCATGCCGCAGACGCGTCGCGCGCGGTAGCCGCCGCAGATCGCGTCGCGCTCCAGCGCGCGGTAGCCGGCGAGATCCTCCTCAGTGAGGTCGCCCGGTTTCGGGTGGTTCGCCACCGCGGCGACGATGTCGCGCGCGATTCCGCCACGGTAAAACGCGTCGGGCCCTTCCTCGGCAATGCGGCGCAGGACGGCGGCGAGCTGGGAATTCCTGAGGCGATGGCCGACCGGCAGGGCCTTGCCGTCGGGCAGGTAGAAGTAGGCGCGCGCGGCGGGGAACCGGCCCAGCAGCGGATCGGCAGCGATGAGCCGGTGCAAACGCGGCGAAACCGCGAAGCCCGTTTCAGCCAGGCGGATTGCCGGCTCGAACAGGCGCCGCCACGGCAGCCGGCCATGCTTTGCGTGCGCCAGCTCCAGCATGCGCAGCACCCCCGGGACGCCGACCGAGCGGCCCGAGCTGATCGCTTCTCCCAGGCCCATCGGCGCACCATCAGGCCGCAGGAAACGGTCCGGGCGCGCCGCCGCGGGCGCGGTTTCCCGGCCGTCGTAGGCCGACACTTTTCTTTGCGAAGCATTCCAGTGCAGCAGGAAGGCGCCGCCGCCAAGGCCGGACGACTGCGGCTCGACCAGGTTCAGCACCATCTGCACCGCGATCGCCGCGTCGAGCGCGCTGCCGCCGGCGCGCAGGATTTCGGTGCCCGCGCGCGCCGCATGCGGATTGGCAGCCGCCACCATGTACGGTGCGGCATGCGCCGGAAGTGCCAGCGCGAGCAGAAGAACTTGAAGAAAAAGCCTCATGCAGGTCTAAAATCTCCTTCAGTATGACCCAAGGCGTCCGCATCGAGCACGACCTGATCGGCGACCGCCATGTGCCCGCCGCCGCCTACTACGGCGTGCACACCCTGCGCGCCCTGGAAAATTTTCCGATCACCGGCACCGCAATCTCGATCTACCCGGACCTGATACAGGCGCTCGCCTGCGTCAAGCAGGCCGCCGCGATCACCAATCGCGAGCTGGGGCTGCTCGACGGTGCGCGCGCCGACGCCATCGTGCGCGCCTGCGAGGAGGTCCGCGGCGGCGCGCTGCTGGACGAATTCGTCGTGGACGTCATCCAGGGCGGCGCGGGGACGTCGACCAACATGAACGCCAACGAAGTGATCGCCAACCGGGCGCTGGAACTGCTCGGCGCGAAGAAAGGCGATTACGCGCGGCTGCACCCGCTCGACCACGTCAATCTTTCGCAGAGCACCAACGACGTCTACCCGACGGCGGTAAAGCTGGCGCTGCAAATGGGGATTAAAAGACTGCTTCTTGAATTAAGTGTATTGAGAAAAGAATTTGAAGCAAAGGCAATGGAATTTTCCGATGTGCTGAAGGTCGGCCGCACGCAGCTGCAGGACGCGGTGCCGATGACGCTTGGACAGGAGTTCTCGACCTACGCGGTGATGCTGCAGGAAGACGAAAGCCGGCTGGGCGAAGCGGCGAGCCTGATCCGCGAGGTAAACCTGGGCGCCACCGCCATCGGCACCGGCATCAACGCGCATCCGGAGTACGCGCAGCGCGTCACGCGCATCCTGTCCGAGATCACCGCGGTGGAGTTCGTGGTGTCGCCCAACCTGATCGAGGCGACACAGGACGCGGGCGCCTTCGTCCAGCTCTCGGGCGTGCTCAAGCGCGTCGCGGTGAAGCTCTCCAAGGTCTGCAGCGACCTGCGGCTGCTGTCCTCCGGCCCGCGCGCCGGATTCGGCGAAATCAACCTGCCGGCGGTGCAGGCCGGCTCCTCGATCATGCCCGGCAAGGTAAACCCGGTGATTCCCGAAGTGGTGAACCAGGTGGCATTCGAGGTCATCGGCAACGACATCACCGTCACCATGGCGGCGGAAGGCGGCCAGCTGCAGTTGAACGCGTTCGAGCCGATCATCGCGAACAGCCTGTTCAAGAGCATTTCGCATCTCGCCGCCGCCTGCCGCACGCTCTCCGAGCGCTGCGTGCGCGGCATCACCGCCAACCGCGAACACGCCCGGCGCCTGCTGGACGATTCCACCGCGCTGGTGACGGCGCTAAATCCGTACATCGGCTATGCGCGCTCTAGCGAGATCGCGCGCGAGGCGCTCGCCACCGGCAGGCGCGTCTACGACCTGGTGCTGGAGAAAAAGCTCATGACGCGCGACGACCTGGACGCGATCCTCAGGCCTGAAGTCCTGACGCGGCCGCATTTTTCCACCGTGCACCGGCCCAAGGGCGATGCCTGACGAGGAGATTTCCCGCCGCACTCTGGAGCACTACGACAGCCGGGCGGAGGATTTCTGGCAGGGAACACGGGATCACGACGTCCGCCAGAACATGGCCGCGCTGCTCAGGCACATCCAGGGCGCGCCCCCATTCACTCTGCTGGATTTCGGCTGCGGGCCCGGGCGAGACCTGAAGGCGTTCAGCGAGCAGGGGCACGTCGCCGTGGGCCTGGAAGGCTCGGCGCGCTTCGCCGCCATGGCGCGCGAGCACAGCGGCTGCGAGGTCCTTGAGCAGGATTTTCTCAGGCTTGACCTGCCTGCGGCTCGCTTCGACGGCGTGTTCGCCAATGCGTCCCTCTTCCATGTGCCCGGCCGAGAGCTGCCGCGCGTGCTGCGCGAGCTGCAGGCGTCGCTCAAGCCGGGGGGCGTGTTGTTCAGCTCCAATCCGCGCGGCGCGAACGAGGAGGGCTGGAACAAGGGGCGCTACGGCGCTTATCACGACCTGGAGGCGTGGCGCCGTTATGTCACGGCGGCGGGTTTCGAGGAACTGGAACACTACTTCCGCCCGCCGGGCCTGCCCCGCGAACAGCAACCCTGGCTCGCGAGTGTCTGGCGTCGGCGATAATGACGGCATGGA
>JANNXB010000158.1:0-1904 GCA_031409355.1 Betaproteobacteria bacterium
CCCCAGTCGCGCAGCCGCTCGCCCATGATGCGTTCGTTGTCGTCCTGGCCGAGGATCAGGACATACGGATAGGGCGTCGTGCCGCGCCCGATTTCGCCCAGCGGCACGCGCGCCGTCTTGCGACCGTTCGCCCAGACGTTCGCGCCGGTGGCGGGCGTGCCAAGTTCGAGCGCCAGCCCGATGATGCCCAGCTGCGCGTAGATCTCCAGCGTGCGCGCCTGCACGGCGAGCGCCCTCGTCTGCAGCGCGGGGCCTGCATGCCGGTCGATGATCATCGAGCGCACGCCGCGCCGGGCGAGCTGGTTGGCGAGCATCAGGCCGGTCGGGCCGGCGCCGACGATCAGGACATCCGTGTCCACGCGTGGCGCGGCTACTCCGCCTTGGCTCCCGATTCCTTGATGACCTTCGCCCACTTCGCGCGCTCGCTCCTGATATAGGCGCCGAACTGTTCCGGCGTTCCGCCGGCGGGATCCAGGCCCTGGTTCTGCAACGTCGTCCTGACGTCGGGCATGGCAAGGATCTTCGTCACCACGGCATTCAGCTGGTCGATGATCGCGCGCGGCGTCTTTGCCGGCACCACGATGCCGTACCAGTTATTGGCATCGAATCCGGTGAGGCCCGTCTCCGAGATGGTCGGCGTCTCCGGCAGCAGTGCCGAACGGCGGATGGTGGTCACGGCAATGCCCTTGAGGCGCCCGGCCTTGATGTGCGGAATTGCGCTTGCGGTGGTGGCGAAGACCAGATGCACCTGGCCGCCGACCAGGTCCGTCATCGCCGGGCCGCCGCCCTTGTAGGGCACGTGCACCAGCTTTACGCCCGCCATCACGTTGAAGAGCTCGATGGCGAGGTGGCCCGTGGCGCCGATGCCCGAGGAGCCGGCGGAAAGCGATCTCTGCTTGGCCAGCGCAATCAGTTCCTTCACCGAGTTGGCCGGCACGGAGGAGTGCAGCGCGAGGACGTTGGTCGCGTCGACCACCTGGATCACGGGTGCGAAATCCGTCTCCGGATCGAATTTCAGGTTGCCGTAGAGGCTGGGATTGATCGCCAGCGCCGCGATCGTGCCCATCAGAATGGTGTAGCCGTCGGGTGCGGCGCGCGCCACCTGCTCGGTGGCGATATTGCCAGCCGCGCCGGGCCGGTTCTCGACGATCACCTGCTGGCCCAGCAGTTCGGACATCTTCTGCGCCACCGGCCGCGCGGTCAGGTCGGTGCCGCCGCCGGGCGCGAAGCCGACGATCATGCGCACAGGTTTCGTCGGGTAAGAATCCTGCGCGAACGCGGCCGTGAAATTCGATGCCGCGATCGCGGCCAGGATTGCGATGCCAGCAGGCAGAGGTATCATCCGGATCTTTCCAATGGAGACGCGCATGCTGAAATTCTATTTCAACGGGTCGCCAAACCCCACCAAAGTTGCACTTTTCCTGGAGGAAGCCGGCATCCCCTACGAACCGGTCCCGGTCGACACGCGCAAAGGCGAGCAGTTCAGCGCCGCTTACCTGGCGATCAATCCAAACGGCAAGGTTCCGGCGATCGTGGACGGCGACGTCACCGTATTCGACAGCAACGCGATCCTGCTGTACCTCGCGGAAAAAACCGGCAAGTTCCTGCCCTCGGGCCCGCCCGCCGTGCGCGCCGAGACCTTGTCTTGGCTGATGTTCGTCGCGACGGGCGTCGGCCCTTATTCCGGCCAGGCGGTCCATTTCCGCCACCACGCGACCGAAAAGCAGCCCTACGCGCACAATCGCTACCAGTTCGAGGCCGCGCGCCACTTCGGCGTGCTCGATGCCCGCCTCGCCAAGCGCCGCTACATGGTCGGCGAAACCTATTCGATCGTGGACATGGACGTCTGGGGCTGGGCGCGCATGCTCACGTTCATCCTCGGCGACGGCGCCTGGGACAAATTC
>JANNXB010000159.1:0-2954 GCA_031409355.1 Betaproteobacteria bacterium
TGCGCGCGCCTGCCGCGCTCGCGCTTCCTGCCGCTGGTCTACATTTTCTTCATCCTCAACCTGGCGGGTTTCTATTTCTTTCCGGCTCCCACGGTTTTCTTCGTCTGGCTTAGCGTCTTCAACCTGTTCGCCGTGTCGGTGTTCTGGAGCCTGATGGCCGACCTGTTCGACCGCGGCCAGGCGGCGCGCCTGTTCGGCGTCATCGCCGCGGGCGGCAGCTGCGGCGCGCTCGTCGGGCCCGCCCTGGTGGTGACGCTGGTGCCGCGCTTCGGCGCCCAGGGCATGCTGCTCCTGTCCGCGTTCCTGCTCTCGCTTTCCCTCGTGGCGATGATGCGGCTGATTTCCTGGGGCAGGGAAAATCCACGCCAGGGCGAGCCGGCCGCGGAGGAAGCGCTCGGCGGCTCGATCCTCGCCGGCGCGCGCGCCGCGCTCTCCTCGCCCTACCTGCTCGCCATCTGCGGCTGGCTGTTCTGCTACACCGTGCTCTCGACCACGCTCTATTTCATGCAGGTGGAGATCGTGCCCCTCGCGATCCCCGATCGCGCCGGGCAGGTCCGGTTCTTCGCCTCCGTGGACCTGGTGGTGAACGGCCTCGCACTCCTGATCCAGTTGACACTCACCGCGCGCCTGGGCGCGGCCATCGGCGTGGCCTGGATGCTGGCCCTGATGCCGCTCTTCTCGCTCGGCGGCTTCGCGCTGCTCGGCATGGCGCCCACTCTGGCGGTGCTGCTCGTCGTGGGCGTAACGCGCCGCGCGGGCGAATTCGCCATCTCCAAGCCGGTGCGCGAGGCGCTCTACACGGTGGTGCCGCGCGAAGAGCGCTACAAGGCCAAGAGCTTCATCGACACCGTGGTCTACCGCGGCGGCGACGCATTCTCGGGCTGGGCCGTCGGCGCGCTGCGCGGCGCCGGCCTCGGCGCCTCCGGGCTCGCCTACGCCGCCGTGCCGGTGGCCGGCGCCTGGCTTGCCGTGAGCTTCTGGCTCGGGCGCAGGCAGAGTAAAATAGAAAAACATGGCCGCGAATCCGGAGATCATTGAATCGCCGCTGACGCGAGAGGGGCTCGCGACGCGATACCGCGCGCTCTGCGAGGATCCGTGCCTCGCGAACGTTCCGGGAAAGATCGAGCTCGACCTCTGGGGGCGAATCCTGATGAGCCCGGCGAGCAACTACCACGGAGTATTGCAGGGTCGTCTCGTCAGAAGGTTGGCCGCGCTCGGCGGCGAGGCGCTGGTCGAAGCGTCGGTCGTCACGTCCATCGGGGTACTGGTTGCGGACGTGGCGTGGGCAAGCGCGGAATTCATGCGCGCGTACGGCTCCGAAACGCCGTTTAACCGCGCCCCGGAACTCTGCGTCGAGGTCGCCTCGCCTTCCAACTCCATCAAGGAACTGCGCGAGAAAGTGCAAGCCTACCTTGCCGCCGGCGCGGTGGAGGTGTGGATCGTCTACCCCCAATCGAAGCGCTTTGAATATTCGGGCAGCAGCGGCGCCCTCGAGCGCTCGAGCTTCGCCGTCGACCTCTCGTCCCTGTTCGACTGAAGCCGTCCTGGCAGTGAGCGGAAATCCGCGGGCGCGCAATTGCCGGGCAGGCGCGGGACCGGCGACGAATTTCCGGGTGATCGAATGAAGCGGCGAAACCTGCTTCTAGCCGCAGCTGCTCTCATGGTCACGCCGCCGCTTCGCGCGCAGACGCAAAAGATCCGCCGCATCGGCATCTTGCTGCCGTCGAAACGCAACGAAGGCTTGATGGCGTCGTATCGCAAGCGTCTGAACGACCTTGGCTGGATCGAGGGGCGCAATCTCGCGATCGAGCTTCGAACCGCAGAAAACCGCTACGAGCGGCTGCCGGCTCTCGCGAAGGAGCTGGTTGAGCTGAAAGTTGACGTGATTGTCGCAGCATCCACCCCGGTAGCGCGCGCGGCGAAAGAGGCGACTTCGACAATACCGATCGTGTTCGCATGGGTTGCCGATCCAGTCGCAAGCGGCCTCGCTGCGAGCCTGGCGCGACCCGGCGGCAATGCGACGGGCTTTTCCAACATCGCGGTGGCCATCGCGTCCAAACAGCTGGAATTGCTGAAAGAGATGTTGCCGAAACTGAAGCGCGTAGCCGAACTGCGCGACCCGAAATTTGCCGGTACTGCCTCGATGAGCGAGCAGTTCAAGGAAGCTGCCGCGCGCGCGGGTATCGCGCTGGTACAGGTAGACGCGAGCACGGCCGGAGAACTCGAGAAGGCGTTCCCGACCGCCGTCCGTGAACGCGCCACTGCCATGGTAATCCCGCCGTTGCCGCTGTATGGAGAACTGCGCGAACGCATCGCGCAGCTGGCGAAGCAACATCGGATTGCGACTGCTTCGCAGTTTCGATCGTTCGTCGAAGCAGGCGGGCTCGTCAGCTACGGTTCCAATCTCGACGAAGGTTTTCTGCGCACAGCTTCTTACGTAGACAGGATTTTGCGAGGCACGAAGCCTGCCGATCTGCCGGTCGAGCAGGCGGACCGTTTCGAGACGGTGATCAACCGCCGCACCGCGGCAGAGCTGGGCATAAGCATTCCTCAGATTGTGCTGCTGCGTGCCGACAAGGTGATCGAATGAGGACGTCGGCTGGTGGCGCAGGCCGGCGCTGGCGCCCTCTCCGGCGTCGGCCTATAGTTGTTGGATTCTTCAACAATGGGGAGCCCTCACCAATGGCAACCGTCAATTTCAGGGTCCCGGACGACGTCAAGCGGGCGTTCAACGAAGCGTTCGAGGACCAGAACAAGAGCGCCGTGCTGACCCGCCTGATGCGCCAGGCAGTCGAGGAACGGCAGCGCGTGCAACGCCGCGCCGCGGCCGTCCATGCGCTGCTCAAGCTGCGGCGGCGCCTGCGCCCCGTCACCGGCGGCGAGGTACGCAAAGCACGTACGGTCGGACGGCCTTGAAGCTGGTCGTTGATGACGTGCTGCTGGTGACCGCGGAC
>JANNXB010000160.1:0-6503 GCA_031409355.1 Betaproteobacteria bacterium
AGGGCGCCGAGGCCGGCGGCATGTCGCAGGCGGATATGGCGAAGCTTGTTCGCAGCGAGATCGAGAAATGGGCCAAAGTCGTCAAGGACGCCGGCGCGAAAATCGACAACTAAAGCCTAGAGCACTCCCTCGGCACGAAGCCGCGCAATCTCTGCGTCGCTCTTGCCAAGGAGCCCGCGCAGTACCTCGTTGGTATGTTCGCCCAGCAGCGGCGGCGCCAGACGGTACTCGAGCGGGGTTCCTGAAAAGCGCATCGGACTGGACACCAGCGGCAGCGTGCCTGCCGCCGCGTGGTCCAGTTCGATCTTCACCCCGCGCGCCTTCACCTGCGGCTCCTCGAACACCTGGGCGATGTCGTTGATCGGGCCGTTCGGCACTCCGGCTGACTCGAGCAGTGCGAGCCACTCGGCCGTGGTGCGTTTGCCGAAGATCTCCTGGATCAGCCGCGTGATCTCGGCGCGGTTCTCCACGCGCTTGCCGTTGGTGACGAAGCGCGGATCCTGCGCCAGTTCGGGACATCCCGCCGCATCGCAGAACTTGCGGAACAGGTTGTCATTGCCGCAGGCGACGATGACCTCGCCATCGCTCGATCTGAAGGGTTGGTACGGGACGATGTTCGGGTGCAGGTTGCCGATGCGCCCGGGCGGTTTGCCGGTCGAAAAGTAATTGGTGTTCTGATACGCGAGCAGCGCGATCTGTGAATCCAGCAGCGCGAGATCGAGGTGTTGCCCCTTGCCGAAGTTCGGCCCAGGCTGCGCCCGGCTCGTGAGCGCGGCGCAAATCGCGATCGAGGCGTACATGCCTGTAATGATGTCGGCGATCGGCACGCCCGCGCGCTGCGGACCGCCGCCCGGCGCGCCGTCAGGTTCACCAGTGACGCTCATCATGCCGCCCATGCCCTGGATCATGAAGTCATAGCCAGGCCGCTCACGATACGGGCCAGTCTGGCCGAATCCGGTGA
Source organism: Betaproteobacteria bacterium (assembly GCA_031409355.1). Lineage (GTDB taxonomy): Bacteria > Pseudomonadota > Gammaproteobacteria > Burkholderiales > SG8-39 > RBG-16-66-20. The sequence continues at coordinate 962 of JANNXB010000160.1, forward strand.
CCGAGCAATAGACCAGCCGCGGGTTCACGCTCTTCAGGTCGCCGTAGCCAAGCCCGTAGCGCGCCAGGTCGCCATGCTTGTAGTTCTCGATCAGGACATCGCATTGGCGGGCCAGCGCACGGATCAACTCCTGGCCTTCCGGACTTGCCACGTTCACCGTGATGGATTTCTTGCCGCGGTTCGCCGACGTGAAATACGCGGAGTCCCTGGTTTCGCGGCCTTCCTTGTCCTTTACCCACGGCGGCCCGAAAGCACGCGAATCGTCGCCCACCTTGGGCCGTTCCACCTTGATGACCTCGGCGCCGAGGTCGGCCAGGTTCTGCCCCGCCCAGGGGCCGGCAAGAACCCTGGAGAGGTCGAGGACACGGATGTGCGCGAGCGGCCCGGCCATCGCCTACTTCACGGCCAGGTTGTTCTGCACTTTCTTCACGCCCGAGACGCCCGCCGCCACTTTGCCGGCTTGCGCCACCTGCCCGCCGTTTTCCATGAAGCCGGACAGGAGCACGCGCCCTTCGTAGGTCTCCACGGATACCGAAGCGGAGGGCACGCCCTTCTCTGCCAGCAGCAGCGCCTTTACCTTGGTCGTAATGGCACTGTCGGCAAGCACCCGCTTGTCGTTGTCCTGGTTGGCTTTGATGAATTCGTCCACGTTCAGGCGCCCGTCCTTGTCAGCGTCGAATCTGGTGAAGCGCTTGGTGAGTTCCCTGTCGCCCGCCACTTCCTCCTTGCTAAGACCGCCGTCCCGGTTCTTGTCCATGGCGTCGAACCCGCTGTTGCCGGACTTGCTCTTCTGCGCCCAGGCAGTGGAGGCGCATGCCACGATCAGAATCGCCGCAAGAATCTTCTTCATTCGATGCTCCTTCAGGTAAGGCAGCGAATCTACCAGAGGTTCGCGAGCATGCGCAGCGCTATCGCGAACAGCATCAGCGCAAAAACGATGCGCAAGCGCCGCACCGGCAGCCGGTGCGCGAGCCGCGCGCCAAGCGGCGCCATGGGCATGCTGGCGAGGACAATGAGCGCGAGCGCGGGAAGGTAGACGAAGCCGAGGCTACCTTCAGGCAAGTTATCGACGCGCAGTCCGTTCAACACATAACCTGCCGTGCCTGCGGCGGCAATCGGAAAGCCGTTCGCCGCCGCGGTACCGACGGCGCGCTTCAGCGGCACGTTGCACCTGGCCAGAAAAGGGATCGAGAGGAATGCGCCCCCGGCGGCCAGCACGCTGGACAATGCGCCGATCCCCGCTCCGACGCCGAACAGGCCGGCGGGACCGGGCAACTGGCGCGAAGGCCTGGGTTTCACCTCGAAGAACATCTGCGCGGCCGCGTAGAACATGAAGGCGGTGAACGCGATCGCCAGCGGCCGGGTCGGGATGAATCCGGCGATCAGGGTCGCCGCCAGGGCGCCGACCACGATCCCCGGCGCCATCGCGCGGGCGACGCGCCAATCGACCGCTGCGTGCCGGTGGTGGGCGCGCACGCTGGAGAGAGACGTGAATACTATGGTGGCCATCGAAGTAGCGAGCGACAGGTGCATCATGTGTTCGGCGGGAAAGCCTTTGGCGGTGAAGACGAACACCAGCATCGGCACCATGATCATGCCGCCGCCGATGCCGAACAGTCCCGCGAGAAAACCGACCGTGACCCCGATCGCGAGGTAAACCCACCACCACTCCATCAGCGGCTGCTCGGAAAGCGCGCCGAAGGATGCGCAGCGAGGTGGGCAGCGAGTTCGGCGAAACCCGAGCCGGCAAAACTTCGCGTCACGTACTTCGGCTCCGCGTCCAGCCTGCCGGCGAAGCGGGCGACGTTTGCCACGCCGACCGAATTGGCGAAGTACTCGAACATCGGCGAGTCGTTGGGTGAATCGCCGACAAAGGCGAGTTCCGCGTTCGCCGCATCCAGGTCGATCGCGAACTGCTCGGCGAAGAGCTGCCGTGTCGTAGCCAGCTTGTCGTATCCGCCGAACCAGCCGTTGACGTGGATCGAGCTGATTTTCGCGGTGAGCCCGGCTTCGCGCATCAGCACGGCAATGCGTTCGGCGTCTTCAAGCGGAAGCGCCGGAACATCCTCGCAGAAATCTATCGCGAGATCCGTCTCCCGGTAAGCCTGATCCGAGGCAAGTGCGCTGCCCGGAACCTGGGCGAGGATGCGCTCGGCGATGGCGCCCAGGCGGGCGCGCTTGGCGGCGCGGGTCCGATCGTCGTCCTGATAGCGCTTGAATAGCTTGCCGTCGCGGTAACAAAAATAGAACGCGCCGTTCTCCCCCACCACGGCGTCCACCGGCCACATGCGCGCGATGTGGTCGCACCATCCGGCCGGACGCCCGGTGATCGGCACCAGGATTCTTCCGCTCCAGCGCAACCGCTCCAGCGCGGCGTAGGCCTCGGCGGTGAGCTTGCCGTCGGTGGTGAGCGTGTCGTCGATGTCAAACAGCAGTCCGCGGATATTGCCGGGGTCGGTCAGGCTCGACAGCGGCTGAGTCACTCGCCGAGCACCTTCGCCACGCGTTCACGCTGCGCAGGCGTCATCAGCAATCCAGCCTTGGTGCGGCGCCACAGCACATCCTCAGCAGTCCGCGCCCATTCGCGCTCGACAAAGTAACGCAGCTCCCGTTCGGTTAGCCCAGCGCCATAGTCTTCACCCAGGTCGCCGTCGCCGATCACCGCCTGCGCATGCGCGCCATGGCGCCGGAAGATCGGGCGCAGGATGGCTTCGGGGATGTGCGGATGGCCGCCGAAGAATGCGTCGCGGGCTTCGATCCGCGGCACGCCGCCGAAGTCGCTGCCCGACAAAGGCGTGCGGTGGGTCCATGCCGGCTTAAGGCCGGGGAAGTAGGCAGCAAGCTTGTCCATCGCATGCTCGGCGAGCCGCCGGTACGTGGTGATCTTGCCGCCGAACACCGAAAGTACCGGGGCCATTCCTGCCTCGTGGTCCAGACGCAGCGTGTAGTCCCGCGTCACCGCAGAGGGATCGGCGGTGCCATCATCGTAGAGCGGCCGCACCCCAGAGTATTTCCACACGACGTCCTCCGGCCTCGCCGGCCGCGCGAGATAGCGGTTCACCGCACGGCACAGGTACCTGACTTCCTCCGCGTCCGCCTCGGGACTGGCGTATTCGCCTGCGACAGAAATGTCCGTCGTACCCACCAGCGTATGCAGGTCACCGTACGGGATCATGAAGACGACCCGCCGATCGTCGTTCTGCAGGATGAAGGCATGCTCGCCTTCATAGAGCCTTGGCAGGACGATGTGGCTGCCCTTGACCAGGCGCACCTCGTCGCGCGATGGCTGCGACAGGCGCGCGTTCAATACTGCTTTGACCCAGGGCCCGGCGGCGTTCACCACCGCGCGCGCCGTCACCGTCTCTCCGCTTGAAAGCTTCGCCCGCCAGAGATCATTCTCCCGCTGCGCCGAAACGCACTCGGTACGGGTGAGCACGACCGCGCCGAGTTCGCGGGCATCCATGGCGTTCGCCACCACGAGGCGGGCATCGTCCACCCGGCAATCGGAATAGATGAATCCGTGCTTCAGCTGCGGCTGGAGGCCCGAGTTGTACGGCGGCGCATCCAGCCGGATCGCCTTCGAGCCGGGCAGGCTGGCGCGGCGCGAAAGATGGTCGTACAGGAACAGGCCGGCGCGGATCATCCAGCGCGGCCGCAGCTCGGGAACGTGCGGCATGACGAAGCGCGCCGGCCAGACGAGGTGGGCGGCGACTTTTAGCAGTACTTCGCGCTCGGCGAGGGCTTCGGCCACCAGCCGGAACTCGTAGTGCTCCAGGTATCTTAGCCCGCCGTGAATCAGCTTCGAGGACGACGACGAAGTCGCTCCGGCCAGGTCGCCCTTCTCCACGAGCAGCACCGACAGGCCGCGGCCCGCCGCGTCTCGCGCGATGCCGGCGCCGTTGATGCCGCCGCCGACAACCAGCAGGTCGACCTTGTTGTTCAAGAAATCCCTACGTTCGCAAGCGCGAAATTATACGGCCCGGGCAAGCTGCGCTTCGAAGGCGACGCCGCCTCCGCCGGGCAGGTTCTCGGCGCGCAGGGCGCCGCCGTGAAACTCCGCGATCAAGCGCGCGATGTACAGCCCCAGGCCCAGGTGCGGCGCGCCGCCCGTGCGCTCGCTGCGCAGCGAGACCATCGAGTCGAACAGCGAGTCGCGGATAGCGTCCGGCAATGGCGGTCCCTGGTTTTCGATGCGCAGGCGCCCGTCGGGCCCGAGGAGGACGCGGATCGCCGTGCCGGCGGCGGCAAAGTCGACCGCGTTCTCGGCGAGTTTGTCGAGCATCTGCGCTAAAAGATCCGCCGAACCCGAGGCAAGGACCTGCTCCGCAGGCACCTCGAGTTCGAACGTCCTGGGCGCATACGCGAGGCGGTAGCCTTCGACGCAACCGCGCACCACCGCGGCGGCGTCGAAGCGCTCCCGCTCCGCAGCCGAAAGGCTTTGCTCCAGGCGGCTTGCCTCGGTCATGCGGGAAAGGATGGTGCTGAGACGGCCCAGTCCTTCCTCGGCGCGTGCGACGTAGGTCCGGGTTTCATCGGCCGTGCGCGCGGCATGCAGATTCTCCAGCGACGAGCGCACCACCGCCACCGGCGTGCGCAATTCGTGCGACAGGCGGCCGGCCAGCGCCACCAGGTAATCGTTGTAGCGGGCAAGCCGGCCGAGCACGGTGGTGAAGCTGCGCGACAGGTCGCCGATCTCATCCGCCGCCTCCGAGGCGGTGACAAGCCGCGTCACGCGCCCGCGCGCATCGATGGCCGCTTCGGCTTCGTCGCTCAGGCGGCGGATGCGGTTCGAGATCCGCGTCGCGAACCACAGCAACACCGCCGCCACCAACGCGAAGGCGGCTAGCGTGACCAGCAGCAGGCGTTCCAGCGCCTGGTTGCGCAGCGACGCGATGCGGTTGGCCGTTTCCTCCACCACGACGGCTCCGTGCACCTCGTCACCGACCCAGATCGGATGCGCCGCGGACACCACCACCGCGCGCCCGTCGCGCGTATTGCGCGTGCGCGTGCTGGCGGCGCCCTGCAGCGCAGCGCCGATCTCCCGCCCCGCGGCCAGCGCGTCCTGGGCGATGGCGTCGTCGAATTCTTCCGTCGGCGGTGAGAGCAGCCAGCCGAGCGCGCGCTGCGACAGGCTGGGCGCAGGCAGGTCCGGGCGCTTCAGGCTGCCCGCGAGCGCCAACACGCGATAGTCGCGGCTGACCACCCAGATGCGCGAACTCGCGCGCTCCAGTCCCTTCAGTATCGCGGCGATCTCGCCGTCGGCCGCACCGTCGCGCGCCTGCGCCTCTTCCTCGGTCACGCCGCCCGTGAGTCGCCGCAACTCGCGTTCCGCTTCTTCGCGCAACGTCGATTCGCCGCGTGCCCGGTAAGCCAGCAGCTTGGGCCGCTCATGCAGTGCCGTCGCCACCGCCCTCGCAGTTGCAGCGAGCGCTTCCTGTTGGGCCGCGAGGAGGAAGCGCTCCATTTCGCGCACATAGAGCCAACCCGCCCACGGCAGCACCAGCAATACCAGCGCGACCAGCGCCAGCTTGGCGCGCAGCGG